>NZ_RSCK01000015.1:0-121264 GCF_003991895.1 Chroococcidiopsis cubana SAG 39.79 | reverse complement strand
AGCTGAGACTATTGTGTGTGTATTTTGAGCATAGGTCTCAGTTTTCTTTTTGGCTAGTTTTTCTCATCGAACTCACGTTAAAACAGTGCCAGAGAAAGAACCACAGCAAACTCAGCATTGGCTGGAGATCGAAGATAACGCAGGTAAGCGCGTAGTCGTTTTGGAGGCTGCCACCTGCACTCTGGGGCGTGACTCTTCTAACTCGATTGTATTGCAGTCTAAGCTTGTCTCCCGCCAGCACGCGATCTTGTTGCGCGTCACAACTCCTGGTACTGCCAACCATTTTTTTCGCATCATTGACGGTAATTTACAAGGCAAGCCCAGCACGAATGGCATTCGCATCAATAAAAAATCTTGTTTCTCGCACGACCTCAAACACGGCGATGAAATTGAATTTGCTGGAGATGTAAGTGCCACTTACTACTGCAATAGCGATCGCGAATCTGATTCTAGTGGACTAAATTCTAGCTCTCATCACAGCCCACCTACGCAAATTATTGAAAATATCGAGTTTGCTAATTCTAAAGAGTCAGTACTCGTTCGCTTGGCTTCATTTCCCGAATTAATATCAAATCCGATACTAGAATTCGATCTCACGGGCGATATTACTTACATTAACCCCGCAGCGGTGGCTCAATTTCCCGATCTGCGGGAAGTGAAACTCCAGCATCCAATTATGGCTGGAATTGTAGAAAGAGTGCAAGACGATCGCGAAACGTTTTTTGTTCGTGAAATAGAAGTTCTTGACAAAATTTTCGAGCAATCCGTCCACTACTTACCTGAAAATGAGCTGGTCAGAAGCTATATCGTCGATATTACCGCGCGCAAGCACACCGAGCTAGCACTGCGAGAAAGCGAAACTAAAAACCGGGCTTTGCTCAAGGCAATCCCCGACTTAATCTTGCGGATCGGTGCGGATGGAACGTATCTGGACTACATACCAGCTAAAGACAGCGAGTTTTCTGCCACCAGCAGTCAAATGATTGGTAAGAACGAGTACGACGTGTTACCAATGGAAGTCGCCGAACAAAGAATGCGCTACGTCCATGCTGCTTTAGAGACAGGTAAACCCCAGCTTTTTGAGTACCAACTACAGGTTAACGATAAAATTCGCGTGGAAGAAGCACGCATCGTTGTTAGCGGCGATCGCGAAGTACTAGCTATTATCCGAGATATTACAGAGCGCAAGCGGGTAGAAACTTTATTACAACAAGCATACGACGAATTAGAGCTGAGAGTAGAACAGCGCACGGCAGAATTAAGATTAGCCAACGAGCAACTACGCAGAGAAATTACCGAACGCCAGAGGGTAGAAGAGGCTTTGCGTTCCAGCGTCGCTACCAATCGCGCCCTGCTAAATGCAATTCCCGACTCCATGTTTCGTCTCAGTCAAGATGGCACTCTCCTCAACTACAAAGCAGCAAAGGATGATTGGCTGATTGCTTCTCACACCGAGCCAGTTGGCAAAAAACTCTCTGACCTATTTGTGCCAGAGATCGCTCGACCATTAGTAGAATGTGTCGAGCAAGCGATCGCTACAGGTGAAATCCAAGTCTATGAATATAGATTGACAATTGCAGAACAACCGCGAGATTACGAAGCCCGCATTGCTTTAAGCGAAGAAGACGAAGTGATGGCGATCGTGCGCGACATCACCGAGCGAAAAGGAGCAGAAGCAGAAATCAGACAAGCTCTAGCAAGAGAAAAAGAACTGAACGAACTCAAATCTCGCTTCGTCACGATGGCATCCCACGAATTCCGCACGCCATTAACGACAATTTTATCTTCAGCAGAGTTATTAGAAGATTACAGTTCCAAGTGGACAGAAGAGAAAAAACGCCATCATTTTCAACGCATCATTACCGCTGTCAAACACATGACTGGTTTGCTGGATGATGTCCTCTTAATTGGCAAAGCAGACGCAGGTAAGCTGGAATTCAATCCATCACCCATAGATCTGATCGAATTTTGCCGCGAACTGGTTGAAGGGATGCAAATCACAACCACTGCTCATAAAATTCTTCTGCGCACGCAGGGAGATAGTATCAATGCTGGTATGGATGAAAAGCTTTTGCGACAGGTACTAGGAAATTTACTCTCTAATGCAATTAAGTATTCACCTAATGGTGGAAGTATTTATTTCGACATTATTTCTAGGGAAGGAGCAGCAATCTTCCGAATTCAAGACGAAGGTATCGGCATTCCGATGGGCGATCGCGATCGACTCTTCCATTCCTTCCACAGAGCTAGCAACGTCGGTAATATCTCCGGTACGGGATTGGGACTTGCTATTGTCAAAAAATCTGTCGATGCCCACGGCGGTCAAATTCACATGAAAAGCGAAGTCGGAGTCGGCACGATCTTTATGGTGAAAATACCTCTTTGTTAGAAATAAGGGGCGAGGAGTGAGGAGCGAGGAGTAAGGGAATTTTGGCTGCGTAGATGCGGGATTCTTTGCACACCTGCTTCCTTGTCCCCCTAGTGGGACTTTGAAGAAAACTGGTAATAGAATAGCTTCAAAAGCAGAGCCAGAGCTAGTTTTACATCGATTGGTAATGTTTCCTTACCATGCTTAAGTTTCAGCCAGTTTTACCTTATCGATGTATTGTCCTTGCCATGCATGGATTTCAGCCTCTTTTAGAGCTAAAAACTTTCAAAGTCCCACTAGTCTCCCTTTGCCCCCTAATCCCCACTCCCTCCGGTCGCGGGGAAGAGCGAGTTCCCCCTTGTCCCCCTAGTCTCCTCCTTCCTCTCACTCCTCACTCCTCGCTCCTCATCAGGGTGGCTACTACGCCTTTGGCATTACGGCTATTACCAATGCAGAGTTGTACTTGGGAAGGATACATTAACGGAAGAAACTACATAAAAGTTTATGTAGAGAGGGTGAAAGTGAAAACCTCTTCACCTTTTCAAACAGCTCGGTAGAGGAAAGCCCGTTATGTTTGAGCATTTCACTGATAAAGCAATTAAAGCAGTTATGCTTGCCCAGGAAGAAGCACGTCGCCTGGGTCACAATTTGGTAGGAACCGAGCAAATTTTATTAGGCTTGATTGGAGAAGGCACGGGAATTGCAGCAAAAGTATTAACCGAGCTGGGAGTGACCCTTCAAGCAGCCCGCGCCGAAGTGGAAAAAATTATCGGTAGAGGAAATCGTCCAGCGATGGCTGAAATTCCCTTTACACCAAAAGTCAAGCGCGTATTCGAGCAAGCTTTCACAGAAGCACGCACTTTGGGGCATAATTACATCGGTCCAGAACACGTGTTGTTAGGTTTGCTCCAAGAGGGAGAAGGTGTCGCTGGAAAAGTCTTGCAAAACTTGGGGGTCGATCTAGACGAAGCCCGTGGTAACACGATTCGCAAGTTGGGTGAAGTTGCAACTGTTGCTAGTGCTGGTAGACAAGGACGCAAGGGTTTTGGCACAGCCCCCAGCAAAACTTCGACGTTGGATGAGTTTGGGACGAATTTAACGAAGCTAGCGGCGGAAGGTAAGCTAGATCCTGTCGTCGGTCGTGAAAAAGAAGTTCAACGAGCCGTGCAAATTTTAGGTCGGCGCACGAAGAATAACCCCGTATTGATTGGCGAACCTGGTGTTGGTAAAACTGCGATCGCCGAAGGTTTGGCGCAGCGAATTGCTAACAACGACGTGCCTGATACTCTCATAGACAAGCAGCTATACAGTCTTGACATGGGTTCGTTAGTTGCCGGAACTCGCTATCGCGGTGACTTTGAAGAGCGGATCAAATCTGTTTTGGATGAAGTGCGATCGAATAGCAGTGTTATCCTATTTATCGACGAAATCCATACTTTAATTGGCGTAGGTGGTGTCGAAGGCGGAATCGATGCGGCAAATATGCTCAAACCTGCCTTAGCTAGAGGCGAATTACAGTGCATGGGAGCTACTACCCTAGATGAGTACCGCAAGCACATCGAACGGGATGCAGCACTAGAAAGGCGTTTTCAGCCAGTGATGGTAGATGAACCTAGTGTTGTCGAGACAATCGAGATTTTGTTTGGATTGCGCGATCGCTACGAGCAACACCACAAAGTTAAAATGTCAGATCTAGCTTTGGCTGCTGCTGCTCAACTGTCCGATCGCTACATTAGCGATCGCTTCTTACCTGATAAGGCGATCGATTTGATCGATGAAGCAGGTTCTCGCGTCCGCTTCCGCAACTCGAAGCAGTCTCCCGAAACCCAAGCACTCAAGCAAGAATTGGTGCAGGTCACGAAAGAGAAAGAAGCCGCAGTCTCGGCACAAGATTTTGACAATGCTGGTAAGCTGCGCGATCGCGAGTTGGAAATCGAGCAACAGTTAAAGGCGATCGCTGACAATAGAAAGCAAGAAATCGAAAACGCTAGCGTTCCTGTAGTAGACGAAGAAGACATTGCTCAAATTGTCGCTTCTTGGACGGGCGTACCAGTCAGCAAGCTGACGGAATCCGAATCAGAGTTGCTGTTGCACTTAGAAGATACTCTGCACCAGCGTCTCATCGGACAAGAAGAAGCTGTTACAGCTGTTTCTAAAGCTATCCGCAGGGCGCGAGTTGGATTGAAGAATCCCGACCGTCCGATCGCTAGTTTTATCTTTTCTGGTCCTACTGGTGTAGGTAAGACAGAGTTGGCAAAATCCCTTGCTGCATACTTCTTCGGCTCTGAAGAAGCGATGATTCGCTTGGATATGTCGGAATTCATGGAACGGCATACTGTTTCTAAGCTAATTGGTTCGCCTCCTGGCTACGTTGGCTATGACGAAGGCGGACAGCTAACGGAAGCCGTACGGCGCAAACCATACACCGTGTTGCTATTCGACGAGATCGAGAAAGCACACCCCGACGTGTTTAACATGCTGTTGCAAATCATGGATGACGGTCGTTTGACCGATGCCAAGGGACGCACGGTAGACTTTAAAAACACGCTGATTATTCTCACCTCTAATATTGGTTCGAGAGTCATTGAAAAAGGTGGCGGTGGGATTGGATTTGAATTAGGTGGCGATCGCGCTGACGCACAATACGATCGCGTTCGCAACTTAGTCCAAGAAGAACTCAAGCAACATTTCCGTCCTGAGTTTCTCAACCGCCTTGATGAGGTCATCGTCTTCCGTCAACTCAACAAGAATGAAGTCAAGCAAATTGCTGACATCATGCTTCAAGAGATCTCTAACCGCTTGACCGAGCGTTCTATTACCTTGAAAGTGACAGAGCGTTTTAAAGATAAAGTTGTCGATGAAGGCTACAATCCCAGCTACGGTGCTAGACCGTTACGCAGAGCAATGATGCGGCTGTTGGAAGATTCTTTAGCTGAAGCTATGTTATCCGGTCGCATTAACGATGGCGACACAGCTTTAGTTGATGTTGATGCTGACGGTCAAGTCCAAGTCAGTAAAGTAGAAGCGAAAGAGTTGATGTTGTCTTCTGCTAGCTAGAATGTTTTTGAATAAACCATAAATGTAGGGTGGGCAATGCCCACCCTACAGTTTTTTTTGCTAAGTAAAGATGCCTGAGTCAAATTGTGTCCTATATCCGCTCCAGCAGCTTTCTCATCTGTTGCAATCTGGAAGAATAGATAGACAATATCCAGCTATCCCTGCTACTATCACTTACGCGATAGATAAAGCTCCTCCATCATGGTGATATGTTCGTTCAACTGGGAACAATAGAGTAGGAAGTCTAAACCAATCCTAGTTCATCAAGGAGGAATATAAAAGAACAGCATTGAAGCGCAAAAATACTTGACCGATCGCGAGCTAATTATTTTTAATGCAGAATTAGAGCGTAAGCGGAAAAGTACTGCAACTGCTTACATTTTGTACTTTATCTTAGGCTCTATTGGAGGACACAAGTTCTATATTGGTAAACCCTTTATTGGTTTTCTCTATCTTTTACTGCTGTCTTTAAGTACTCTACTTATACTTGGGGGAGCTGCATCTACAATTGACTCCTCTACAGCAGATGATGCAAGTCTTATTCTAGGTCTTGGACTTTTTCCCTTTGGTTTATTAGGATTAATGCTATTTATTGACTTGTTTACCATTCCAGGACAAATTAAAAAGCAGGAGGAGCGTGTACGTAGCAAGTTGCTGACTCAGTTGGTCAGTAGCAAAGCTTAATCAGTTTTTTTATGGTGGCTGCTTTTACTCAGCTCTGTCAAGGCAAGGTGTTTCTTAGCCACAACTATCTTATCTAGTCGAATTAATGATGGCACCATAGCGTTGATTAATATAGATGCTTGTCAAGTCCAAGCGAGCAAAGGAGAAGTGAAAAAGAGTCGATGCTTTCTTCTGCTATCTGAAATATTCTTGAATAAGCGATAAAAGTAGGGTGAGCAATATGCTCGTCCTACAATTTTTTTGGCAAAACTGATGCTTGACCGTAATCAAAACCACTCCCGACTCCCAACTCTATGAGAGCAAAAATTGAGGATACAATTCTGTTTCTTCACCGCGAGGACGTACCGACTTATAAAAAAGGTGGTTCTGTGGTTCGTAACAGCTATTTTTGGGCGCTGCGTTCCATTGCTGGTAGATCGGTACGCGATCGCGATTGGGAATATGAATCAGAAGTTTGGTTTGCTCTGACGCGAATGCTACTATCCTTCAGTGAATCGGGTTATCTCGGTTTGCGAGAAACCATCCTCGAATTTCCCCCGACTCAAGAAAAAATTCCTGAGATCCTACGTCCTGTGGCTACTTGGGAGTGAGCGGTTGTCAGTTGTCGTAGGGGTGGGTTTTGAGGGCAAATTTCGGCTCGCCAGCGGTGAATCGTTGGCTAAACCCGCCCGTACAAGAGTTGGGAGGAACTACAAATCACTCTGTTGCTGACTCGTAGCTAATTTGGTCGGATTGGCAATTGTGCGGTTCGACGCGGATAGCGACTCTGACCGAACCGTATCGGTCTCGTAACCGTGCTTCTACTTCTTCGGCTATGTAGTGGGCGGTTTCGATGTCAGAAGAGTAGATGACTAAATGCATTTCAATAAAAACTTGCCGACCGACTACGCCACGGGAGGCGATATCGTGACAGTTGATGACTCCTGGTACGGACATGGCGATCGCGTGAATTTCTTCAGGCGCGATCGCGATTTCATCGACTAACCAAGGTAAATTTTCTTTCAGAACTTCCCAGCTACTGCTAAATACTAAAAAAGCGACGGGAAAAGCCAAAATTACATCAAGCCACGGTAGTAGAGGGATACCCGATTCCTGTCCCTGCCAAACACCAATTAACCCCGTCAATACCGTGAGCGTAATCCACCCATCGCTCATCGTATGTTTGGCATCAGCAATCAAAATCGGACTGCCCAATCGTTGTCCTTCACCATCCTCGTAATAGGCAAGAAAAATATTCACGCCCAATACGATCAGCAACAACCACAATTCTGGTGCAGAAACCTTAACTAACTCTGCACCTTTAAGCATTCGCTCTATAGCTGTTTGTAAAATTTCAAAACCTGCAATGCTAATAAAACCCGCGATTCCCAAAGCTCCTATCGCTTCAAATTTTTGATGTCCGTAAGGATGATCGCGATCCGGTTCTGGTGAAGATAGGTTATTGGCAACTAGCCCCAAAATGTTGTTACTACTATCTGTCACGCTATGTAAAGCATCCGAGAACAAGCTGAGAGAACCAGTCCACCAAGCCAGGATTGCTTTGAGTATTGTCACGCTCAAATTCAGCAGTAAGGTAACGAGCAATACCTTCCGTACTGCTCCACGGTTATCGTTTCCCATACCATTTCATGTTATTTGCTCTTAAGTAGTTGTTGTTTTTGGTCATAATTGACACAAGAGTATACAAAATTACTAGATAATAAAAGACTGCTATTGTCTAGTTTTACTTATTAGCTCAAATCACCTGTTTTTAACCTACGATACGTTGTTATTCCATAAATTGAATCATATGGTTTAAATTCTCTTATGGTAAAGTCCAGTTTTACATACTATTACAATAATCAGTCTGTCTTATTGAAAAAGATTATTGTTTAGCTCGGATTGTAAGGCTAAATTTAACAGCGATCGCACCGCTTTAATAAGTAGAGCTTTTCAAAATTGTGAATTAAATTCAATTTTTGTGAGTGGCTAGTGGCTGGTGGCTAGTGGCTAGTCACTGCTCCCTGCTCCCTGCTCCCTTTCCTCATCAAAGCTAATACTGTTTGACTTGTATCCAGGTGGCTCAACGTGAATTAAAACCCGCACGGGGCTAAATTTCTCTTCCAGTTTGGCTTCTACGGCTTCAGTAATCCGGTGGGCAGTATCCACATCAACAGCATCGACAATTAAATGCATTTCAATAAAGACTTGTCGCCCTAGTAAACCACGGGAGGCGATATCGTGACAGTTAACCACCCCAGGTACGGACATGGCGATCGCGTGGATTGCTTCAGGGGCGATCGCGATTTCATCGACCAACCAAGGTAAATTTTCTTTAATCACCTGCCAACCACTCCAAAACACTAATAAGGCAACGGGAAACGCCAAAATTATGTCTAACCATTGGAGTTGAGGCAGATTTAAAACTCGTCCCTGCCAAATACCAATCAATCCTGCTAACACGGTAATCGTCACCCAGACATCGCTCATAGTGTGTTTAGCATCGGCAATCAAAATCGGACTGCCTACCCTTTGACCCTCGCGACGTTCGTAAAAGGTCACGAAAATATTCACGCCCAGGACAATTAGTAGCAACCACAACTCTGATTCAGTAATTTTTACTGGTTGAAGCCCACTAAAAATTCGCTCGATCGCTCCTTGTAAAATTTCAAAGCAAGCAATGCCCAAAAAGGCAGCTATACCTAAAGCTCCTACAGCTTCAAATTTTTGATGCCCGTAGGGATGATCTCGATCTGGTCGGGGAGAAGAAAAGCGGCTGGTAATTAATCCCAAAACGTTATTGGCGCTATCCGTGATGCTATGCAAGGCATCGGCTAATAAACTGAGCGAACCCGTCCACCAACCTATTGTGGCTTTCAACGCCATCACAAATAAGTTGAGCAATAAAGTTATCAGTAAAACCTTACGAACTACAGAACGATTGTCTAAAATCATATATAAAAATTCTGAATTTTAAATACCAAATTCGGAGTCACAAACAATTGAATTATAGGAAATAATCTTTTAATTTGTGGTTTTTATATAGAATTGAGACAATAAAAAAATTGGTAAACTGCATACTTAATGAATAAGATTAGCAATTAATTTTATATCTTTTCGCATTGTTTTGAAAAAGGCTCTTATCAGGGATAAATCAAAATAGCTGCCGAGAGACGAAGGAAGGACGAAAGAATTGCGGAGCAGCTATCAAGTCGTAAGTTGCTCCTTTGCAGTCGCAAGTTGCAAGTCAGAAGTATCTAGCCACCAGCCACTAGCCGCTATCCACGGATAACTGATAACTGTTAACTGATAGAATCAAATTTTAATTACCCGATCGTGACTCCTACACAATTAACCTTAAATTTAGTTGAAGGCTCGGTTTCCTTCAGCTTTTCGCCAACGGCAGCACGGGAATTACAGGCTGCGATCGCTCAGTTGATGGATCGTCTCAAAGCAGTTGCAGTCAAAAGTACACCGATTGGCAAAGCCACTCCTCAACCTCCGATGGAATATCGCCACATGGGAGAAGTTTTTCTCGAAGTATTTTGTAATCCTAATATTTGGGCGAGTCCTTTTGCGGCAAAAGTTCTGCTAACCATCAAGGATAGTAACATTCGCATAACTAGCGAAGCCGAACTCACTCGCATCAGCGAAGACTTAGAGCGATATTTAGCAGAAACTGAGGGCTAGAGAACAGATGAGGGAGCAGTCTAAAATCCGCTAAAGTGGTACTAAATATCAAATGCAAGAATTGGAATGTCACCACGTCTTTTACTAGTCGATGATGAACCTGGACTGCGGGAAGCCGTCAAGGACTACTTAGAAGAAAGCGGTTTCGCCGTGCAGGTTGCAAGTAATGCCCGCGAAGGTTGGGATTTATTGCAGCAAAATACTCCTGACTTGGTGATTTCAGATATCATGATGCCCCAGGTAGACGGCTATCAATTTCTGAAGCAAATGCGCGAAGATCCCCGCTTCAAACGCCTGCCAGTGGTATTTTTGACTGCTAAAGGGATGACAACCGATCGCATTCAGGGCTACAACTCTGGTGTAGATGCTTATATTCCCAAGCCTTTCGATCCCGATGAGTTGGTGGCAATTGTTGAAAACTTATTAGACCGTCGCCCCGTCAGTCAACCCTTAGCAGAAGGTGAAGCCCCCGACATCGCTGAATTAGCCAATCAAATCGCTCAAATTAAGGCAATGCTAACTCAGCGTAGTGCAATTAATACGACTCCCGCCCCAATAAAAATCGATCTAACCCCGCGAGAACAAAGCGTCTTGAATTTGGTGACAGAAGGATTGATGAACAAAGAAATCGCTCGCCGCCTGCAAACGAGCGTCCGTAACGTAGAGAAATACGTCAGCCGCCTTTTTAGCAAAACTGGTACAAATAGCCGTACTGAATTAGTTCGGTTTGCCCTAGAACATGGCTTGATTGAGTAGGTTGTAACTTATGGCTAGAAAGGCGATTGCCAGTGCGTGAAAGTATTATCCACTACAGTTTTTAGCCTACTCTACTTGAGTAAAAAGAGATAGGTGCGATGCTTCAAGGGGCAAAAAGTTCCTAGCTAACGGAGGAATTCCCTTGCATCTGAACTTGCTAGAGTTATGATGAAAGCTCAATTTAAGTGGATTGCTCCATGTTGCGTAAATTCACAATCTTGTTTTTAACCTTAACTTTATGCTGGACAACTGTAGCTTGTGGAGGACCAAATGAAGCGAATAATCCCCAAGCTACTAGAAATGTAGCCACGCGAGAAAGCGTTTCTAGCCAGCTCGCCGATGGTGAGTATCCCGTACAGCAGGCTGAATATAATGATGTTGATGGGACATATAGTTTAGTCTTACTCAATACCCCTCCTGGCACGCCCCCGGTTTACAATACTCAAAACTTACAAATGGCACGGCTGACCGACGAACAAATCAAAGCAGGTCAAAAGAGTTATTTGAAAGTAGAAAACGGACAGCCAGCTTTATATCTAACTGAAGATTTTCGGATTCAGTACGTCCATAACGTAACGGAGACGCAGACGAATCCGCAAACAGGACAGCAAGAAACCGTAGTTGTCCGCCGAGAAACGAGTTTCTGGACACCATTTGCCGGAGCCTTAGCGGGTAATATTGCTGGTCAGGCGATCGGTAGCTTGCTATTTAGACCTCAGTACTACGTTCCACCCGTCTATCAACCAGGGGTAAGCGTTCTCAGAGGCTATGGCGGTTATGGCAATACTTACGATCGCGCCGTAAGCAGCTATCGCACCCGTTACAACGCAGCCCCAGCAGCAGTTAGAAACAGACAAACCTTCCGTACTACTGGTAGAATTAGAACTCCTTCAGGCAGCACGGTACGCACACCCGCACGCACGACTAACCGTCCCACTGGATCGGGTTACGGTACTAACATTCTGCGCCCATCGGGCAATCGTAACTCCACATACAGAAGACCATCTTCTGGTAGTTTTGGTAGTGGTAGTCGCAGCCGGGGTTCTTTCGGTAGTGGTAGCCGCAGCCGGAGTTCTTTCGGTAGTAGAAGACGCTAGACGTTAAATTTATCTGCGGTAGGGGCGCACAGATGTGCGCCCTGACGAATTTTGGGGATGGGCGTTGCCAGCCCTAAGTTATGTCAAAGCAACAACTGGCGGCTGCCAGCGCCCTACTGCTCTGCCAATAACGCTGAGTTCTTGCATGAGGCGATCGAATCTTTGCGGTGTGAGGGATTGAGGTCCATCAGATAGGGCTTTAGCAGGGTTTGGATGGACTTCTATCATCAGCGAATCTGCACCCGCCGCGATCGCCGCCATTGCCATTGATGGTACGTATTCTGCCCTTCCCGTGCCGTGGCTGGGATCGATCGCGATTGGTAGGTGAGTCAGCGATCGCAATACGGGAATCACCGATAAATCTAGGGTATTTCGCGCATACTGGCGATCGAAGGTACGAATGCCCCGTTCGCACAAAATCACGTTAGGATTCCCCGCAGCCATGATATATTCAGCTGCCATCAACCATTCTTCAATTGTGGCTGACATCCCTCGTTTTAAGAAAACTGGTTTGGGTTGCGCTCCCACTTTTTTCAACAGCGAGAAATTTTGCATATTCCGCGCCCCGACTTGGACGACATCGGCAACTTCTACAATCTTGTCCAAATCTTCCGCGTCCATTACTTCAGTAATGATGCCCAAGCCCGTAGCCTCCCGTGCCGCAGCCAGCAAGCCTAAAGCACTTTCACCATGTCCTTGGAAAGCATAAGGAGATGTCCGAGGTTTGTACGCTCCACCGCGCAACAGTTTAGCTCCTGACGCTTTGACATACTGCGCCGTAGCCACGATCATCTCTTCATTTTCAACCGAGCAGGGACCAGCAATTGTCACCACTGGATGATTTTGACCGATGTGAACTGCTCTGTCGGGCGTTTCGATCGCTACGTCTGTAGGTTGTCCGTGACGAAATTCTAAACTCGCACGTTTGAATGGTTGTTCTACTCGCAAAACTTGTTCGATCCAAGGACTAATTTCTTGCATTTGCAACGGATCGAGGGCGGCTGTTTCCCCTACTAATCCGATCACAACTTTATGTTTCCCCACAATTTTTTCAGGCGTCAGCCCTCGACCGCACATTTCTTCACTAATGCGATCGATCTCTTCTTGTGGCGAACCAACTTTCATCACAATAATCATGCCAAATTCCTTATTCAGTTATCAGTTATCAGTGGCTAGTGAAAGCGTGGCTGGTGACAAGAGTTGAGTCTAACAACTAACCACCAGTCACTAACCACTCACGACTCGCTGCTCGCTAAATAAATACTTAGATGAAATTTTTATATAACGAAGGGATGAAAAGTTAAAGGTGGTGCGATCGCCATGCAAAAGCCCTGTTCGTCTCCTTTTCACCCACTCGCCTCGTTCAAGTTAGGTTAAGTACTAAAAGTTGGTGGCTGACATTTTAGTTAAACATTCTTTTGCCGATTTGCTCGCCAAGCTTCTACCATACGCCCCCAGTTAGTCTGGAACTCTTGTCCGCCCCAGATGCCTCCGATTCTATCTTCATCCCAAGAAGCAGAGAGAATACCGTAGGTAATTCCTAACACGCCTAAGCCAAAACATCCCATGCTTACCATCAACACGGCTATGGGAGGCAATCTCAACCAGCCGTTGCTCACAACTATGTAGCTGACAAAAAATGTAGATACCCCGAAAAATGTTGGTATCCCAGCAAACGCCGCCATCCGCCGTGCCATCCGACTGCTAACAACTTTAGGAATAGCGATTTCTTCCTTTTCCCGCTTCGTTAACTTGCGGTTCGGTTGTGCTTTGGTTTCTTGAGTCGCAGAGGCTTGTACCTTGGGGGGTTTTTGGCGCTTCCTAGCAGGTTCAAACGGGAGGCGATCGCTTTGCTTTTGCGGTTCTTCAGCTGCCATAGTTTCCAACCCCTTCTAACCTCGGATACCGAGACGAGCTAATAAATTCTGATATTT
This sequence comes from Chroococcidiopsis cubana SAG 39.79, assembly GCF_003991895.1. Classification (NCBI taxonomy): domain Bacteria; kingdom Bacillati; phylum Cyanobacteriota; class Cyanophyceae; order Chroococcidiopsidales; family Chroococcidiopsidaceae; genus Chroococcidiopsis; species Chroococcidiopsis cubana. The sequence continues at coordinate 107,699 of NZ_RSCK01000015.1, read as the reverse complement.
TTGTTTGTCTTCGCTTTGCAAGAAGCTTAACAGCCGCTTGCGCTGTCCGATTAATTTTAACAAACCCCGTCGCGAAGAGTGGTCTTTCTGATTGCTGCGTAGATGCTCGCTGAGACGGCTAATCCGCTCTGTTAGCATTGCTATTTGCACTTCAGTCGATCCCGTGTCGGTATCGTGAACTTGATATTCGGAAATAAGCTCTTGCTTGCGCTGTTGTGTCAGTGCCATGATTTACTCTTTAGTCATAAAATGCCGCGATTTTTCATTGTACCACAGGCTTTTATAGTGACCAGTTATCAGTAGAGAGTGGTGCGTGGTGCGTGAAGTAATGTAGCGCCATCCTTCAGTTCTACAATGGAAGTAAGCCACATTTGAGGAATAAGCCATGATTTGGCGCTACATGCTGGCATGGATTCCTATGGTATTTATTGGTATTATCAATGGTTTCATTCGAGAGGTGACATACGGGAAATATTTCAGTGAGTTACGCGCCCATCAAATTTCAACTGCTACTGGTGTCTTGTGGTTAGGTCTTTACATATGGGCGATCGCACATCTGTGGGGCTTTGATTCACCCAAGCAGGCGATCGCCGTTGGATTGCTCTGGCTGGGACTTACTGTTATCTTTGAATTTACTTTTGGTCACTTCGTTGCTGGACATTCATGGAGCAAGCTGCTGAGCGACTACAACATTTTGGCAGGACGAATTTGGCTCTTAGTCCTCATCTGGGTTGCGATCGCTCCTTGGTTGTTTTCCCGGTTTCTAGCTTAAGCAACAATACACAGCGCATCCATAAATCAATTTACTTTTTCATGTGTGGTATCTGGTGATAGCAAATTTCTTGCCTTGGCGGAATCAGCTGCAATTTGTGCTTTCAGTTCATCCAGGGAAGCGAACTTTTTTTCCGCTCGGATAAATTCCTCTAATTGAACGGCGATCGCTTTACCATAAAGATCGCCCGACCAATCAAACAAATGTACTTCTACCGTTAGCCCAATTCCGTTAACAGTAGGACGATAGCCAAGATTCATCACTCCAGACGCTAGAGGTAAAAGGCAAGAGGTAAATTCATCGTTTGATATTCCCCCTTGTCTTCCTTGTCTTCCTTGTCCATCATGTCTCTCACCTTCTATTAAAACCCTGACGGCATAAACACCAAGGCGGGGTAAAAACTTATTTTCGGGTAATTCAATGTTAGCTGTGGGAAAGCCAATGGTTCTTCCTAACTGCTGTCCTTTGACGACCTTACCTTGAAGAGTATAAGGACGAGCTAATAACAACTCGGCGCGTTTGACATTGCCTTCAGTTAATGCTTGTCGAATCGCAGAACTGCTAATCCTCTCGCCTTCACAGTTGTAGTTTGGCAAAATCGCCACGGGAATACCAAATCGAGCCGCGATCGCCTGTAAATCTGTTGCCGTACCGCTCCGCTGCTTGCCAAAGCGAAAATCTTGTCCGATACTAATTGTTTTCGCTTGCAGTTGTTGTACTAATATCTGTTCGACAAAATCTTCAGGACTTAACGCTGCTAGCTCTCGGTTGAAGGGTAGCAACACCAACTGCTCGATCCCCCAACTAGATAACTGCTGGACTTTTTCTGGTAGTGGTGTCAGCAGTTGGCGAGACTGTCCGCTAAAAAACTCCTGCGGGTGAGGGTTAAACGTCACCACTGTTGAATGGAAAGCCGTTAATTCCGAATTCTGACTTCCGAATTCCGAATTCTTCACGACAGGCTGAATCACTTGCTGATGCCCGCGATGCAAACCGTCAAAATTTCCCAGGGCAACAGCAGTTGGAGTTAGAGCGTTAGTAGTAGATTCAGTTATCCACACGCTTTACATTTTGACACAAACTACACTTTGACACAAACTACACTTTGGCACAAATGATTTGCTTGCCGTAAATCGCTCGTGACTTACCGATCGCACCCAGATGGAAAATTTATTTGCCGTTGACTTAATTGTTGTAAACCCGATGCACAAGTCAGGTTATATTGCAACGGCGTGACGGTAATGTAATTTTGGCGAATCGCATCCACGTCGGTAGGAATGTTTTGAGGCAAATGCAGATCCGGTTCTGGTTCCACTTCTTCTAATAGTTCCCCTGCCAGCCAGTAATAAGTTTTGCCACGGGGATCGACTCGTTTTTCAAAGACATCTACATATCGTCGTATGCCCTGACGAGTGAACGTGACTCCAGTAATCTCTGCTTGTGGCACGGGAGGAACGTTAACGTTGAGTAAAATCAATTGCGGTAGCGGTTCCCGTTCCAACTGCGCAACCAAAGACCGAGCAAAGTTAGCTGCGACTTGAAAATCTTGATGGGTAAAACTAGTAAGGCTAAAAGCAATACTAGGGATGCGCTCAATGATTCCTTCCATTGCGGCAGAAACCGTACCGGAATACAAAATATCAGTACCTAGATTCGCCCCTTGATTGATGCCAGACAGAACCAGATCGGGGGGGGTGTCAAGTAAAGCCCACAAAGCCAACTTCACGCAGTCAGAAGGAGTGCCAGAACACGCCCAAGCTTGAATTTTGGGATGAAAAATCGATTCGATCGGTTCGGCGCGGATCGGCTGATGCAGGGTCAAACCGTGTCCAGTCGCCGATCGCTCGCGATCGGGGCAGACGACAAATACATCGTGTCCCGCCTCAGCTAAAGTATTGGCAAGGGTGCGGACACCAAGAGCGTAAATGCCATCGTCATTGCTGATCAGTAGTTTCATTGGGAGAGTAGGGAGTGGCTGGTGGCTGGTGGTTGGTGGCTGGTGGTTGGTGGCTGGTGGCTGGTGGCTGGACTCTTTTCTAGTCACTAGCCACTAGTCACTAATCACTGATAACTGCTTTACACTGATAGGATAGACGCAGTTAGACATTTTATTATTGTTAGCAGCTAAAAGAGCATGACCGACCAGCCTAGTAACTTAGTCACTCAACTAGAAACGCTACGACAGGAAGCGCAAACCGCGATCGCTGCTGCCGATTGCCTGGAGCGATTGGAGGAACTCAGAGTAGCATACTTGGGCAAAAAAGGTCAGTTGTCTGCAATTATGCGGCAAATGGGTCAGCTCTCAGCTGAAGAACGCCCGCAATTTGGCTCGATCGCCAACACCGTTAAAGAAGCGGTACAAGCAAATTTAGACGACCGACGTACAAAGCTTCAAGCAGCCCGACTCCAGGCGAAATTAGAATCTGAAACTATAGATGTGACTATGCCTGGGGTTTTTCGTCCCCTCGGTCACGCCCATCCCCTCAATAGTACTACTGACAGAATTATTGATATTTTTGTCGGTCTGGGTTACACCGTAGCGACGGGACCGGAAATCGAATCGGATTACTACAACTTCGAGGCACTCAATTTCTTACCCGACCATCCAGCACGGGATATGCAGGATACATTATATCTCCCCGACGGAAATTTGCTGCGGACTCATACATCAAACGGGCAAATTCATTATATGGAAGACAACGAGCCGCCCGTGCGAATTGTGGTTCCAGGTCGCTGCTATCGGCGAGATACTGTAGATGCTACCCATGCCGCAGTTTTCCATCAGATAGAATTTTTTGCGGTAGATGAAGGTATAACTTTCACCGACCTCAAAGGTACGATCCAAATATTTTTACAAGAAATGTTTGGTGACGTGCCGATCCGCTTCCGTGCTAGTTATTTCCCCTTCACCGAACCGTCAGCTGAAGTAGACGTGCAATGGAAAGGACGTTGGCTGGAAGTTATGGGCTGCGGCGCGATCGATCCGAACGTGTTGAAAGCTGTAGGATACGACCCAGAGGTATACACCGGTTTTGCCGCTGGTATGGGTGTGGAACGGCTGGCAATGGTACTCCACCAAATCGACGATATTCGTCGCTTTTACAGTAGCGATCTGCGGTTTTTGCGACAGTTTTAAATGAATGTCATTGGTTATCCGTCTTTGGTCATTTGTAACTCAGCGAATGACCTAATGACTAGTGACGAATAACACACTCTGTTTCCAAAACTGTAACCGTAGTAGGAAGACTTATCAGAGGTGTCATACTTAGAATTTAAGTTAAGCAACAACATAAAACAGTTGCTGACTGTTTATAAGGGACAAAAAATTTCGCACGCAAAATACTTATGATAGTTATCGAGAATACAGTGAATGACGGACGATTCAACCGCGAACGAGCAAGTTTTTGGCAGAGGCGATATGCTGTTCGTCTAGGTAGGCTTTACGTACAGCTAGCAGCTAACAACGTCTTCTTGAAGTTATTTGAAGGTTCGGATAGAGATCGCCTCAACTGTTCGGCTTCCTAACTCGTTTCGGTACTATGCTATTTTTGTAGGCAGAGCCTCACAGAATTTTTTTTTGGAGACGAAATGATGCGCCCAGTCTCATTTATAACTCTAGCTCTCCTCATCACTAGCGTGCTTTCTACTACAGCACGGGCAGAGAATCGGCAAATAATTACTCAGCTAGAATTGCGCGATCGCAGCGTTAAAATTATTTCTGGTTCCCAAGGATTAAACTACTCCGTTTTTTCCCAAGATGGCACGGTATTGGATGCAAATTTGAATGAAACCCAATTGGCAGAGAAGCATCCCGAACTGCACGAAAGAATCCGTCCTGCTGTTGCTAAAGATGCTAGTAGTTCTGAGGCAATGCTGTGGATGGGTGAGTTTCCAGATATTTCTAAATAGGTAGACAAGAGAATTCTCGATCTGGCAAAACTCAACAGAATTACCAAAGACAAGCTATTGATAATCTCTCCATAATCTATTGCTGCTAGTCTGAGACACTAATCGACTAGCAGTATTCATATGGAGGATAGTCTGCATGGCATCACCTTTTTATCTGACTATCAAAGGTAAATTTGTCATAGCAGACAAAGAACCAGATGGAGATTCTGTACGCTTCATTGCTGACGATTCAGATTTATATCAAGAACTCCAGCGCAACTATCGAATTAAACCTTCTCGCGATCGCAGCGTTCAATTGCGATTTGAAGGTATAGATGCTCCAGAAGTACATTATGGCAGGTATGCCCAACCTCTAGGGGACGAAACCCGCGATTTTCTTTTAAAAAAGATGGGTTTTGCCAAAATCAAATTTCAAGGCGATCGCGTCCAATCTGCCGATCCCGATACTATATCTGGGGTAATTTTAACTCAGGCAGCTGATGTCAACGGGCGACCTATATCTTATGCACTAATTGGAAAGAATGCCGCACAGCTAGAAAACGGAGACTGGACGCAAGTTGAACCAGAACTTTTGCGCCAAACTCTTAACTTTCTAATGATGGCTGAGGGCAGAGCTTATTATACTGTTTATACTTCTACACCGCGATCGCATCGTCAAGTCCTACGGGAAGCAGCTTTAGCAGCGCGGGAAAAAGATTTAGGAGTATGGGCAGCAGATAGTACTAGTATTTTCAGATTAGTAGACTTCGATTCTATTACTCCTCCCAACGGTCAATTAATTCTACCAAAGTTATTTCGGCGCTGTACGGATTATCTTAAAGCTGTCGCTGACGGTTATAGCGGTAATCTTGCAGATTGGCTAGAAGGTGTTTCTCTCCAGCGATCGCGCAATGAAAATGATGCAGTTATTATTCGCGATCGGACTCAAGTTTCTCTGAGTAGCCTGATCGAACAATATAACAGTCAGATCGCATTTCAAGAAGATTTATTAGATATTACTTTCGTAGAAAAGACGTAACCGATTATCAATTATCAGTGTAGAGACGCTACATGGAACGTCTCTACACGTTGTCAGTGATGCAAGGGAGTACGCGAGCAGCGATCGATAACCATCAACTGTCTCCTCAATTTTAACTTTTGACTTTTAACTTTTAACTTTATTTATCTAATGCGTCATTGCTATTTCTATCCATTTAGGATAAGCATAAGATTTTTGAACTTTTAACTGCGATCCAGTGTAAGTTGTACCTATCAACTCAAATATACTTTGTAGTTTATCCATTTTCTGTGGTTCTGTTCCAAAGGTTTCTAAAGCCAGACTCCACCAGGCATTATTTTGGATAGTTAACTGAGTGAGTTCTAAGGCACAACCGTCATACAGACGTTGCGATCGCACTTTACCGATCCTCACCCAAGATTTTTGGCTCAATACATGCTTTGGTTGAAAACTTTCAGTGGTTGGATCTTCACACAACCATTTGCCCCATTTTTCTAACTTACCCTCCACCCGTTCAAAATGCAAACTCTTTAATTCTGCTTGTCGCCACTTAATTTCCAAACGTCCCTGGCGCAATTTTAATCCCATATATTCGCATTCAGGAACGTAGAGATACACGTCTTCTCTTGTTTCTGGTGCTTGCAATTGTCCGCCTAATTTATCTCGCTCAAACCAAGAGGAAACCTCTAAAGGTAACTCTCCTGAAATAAACCAACGCAGTTCCAAACTATTTAGCATATGTCATCTATTTGGGAACTGTATAACCTGCCTCTTGTGCTGCTAATGTGTTAGGAAAACATCTTAACGGCTCGACCTTATTGTATACGGGAGATTGGGGAGTGAGAGCAATTTTTCCTAATCTTTTGCTATCAATACCTTTGATTGGATTACCATCAGCACAACTTGTTTGTTGTGCTGTATCCTTTCGAGCTGATGGAGTAGATGTAGGTGCAGTATTTGTATTATTTGGTGAGCTTTGGGTATTATTCGTTAACTCACCAGATTGGTTATTACAGCCAGAAAGAATTGCAGCTGCAATAAGGATTAAGGTAGCAGCTGCTCTGCGAGAAGAAATTGAAAGTTTCATCAGCCTCAGCTTTTGTAGTGTGGACGACACTCTTGAAAATGCAACAGTTTATGCTGAAGTTGGTTGGTTAGCTTTGTCTAAGCTCGAACGTCCGCTTAACGAAAGCATTACCCGCGAAATCCCTGTAAACAAAATGCTAGCACCAACTAAAGTACCAATTATCCACGGTGCATTGAAGGGATACTGAAACCAAATCATTCCACCTAAGATTAAGGTGATAATACCGTCACCGAGTACCCAAGTCCAATTCTGTTGCGGACGCAAACGAAAAGCCAGAATTGTTTCAAAAACACCTTCCGCAAGCAGGAAACTACCTAGCAGCAAAGTCAGCGTTAATACACCTGTTAAGGGATAAACAAACAGCATGATGCCTGTAGCAATGTACAGAATGCTCAATACGAGTTTCCAAGCAAAACCCCCATCATTGCGAGTCTGAAACGCATAAAATAGCTTAGCAGCTCCAGAGCTAATTAAAATCAGTGCTACCCAAGTCTCAAAAAATATGGTCGAGACAGCAGGTAAAGCGATCGCAATAACTCCGAATATAGTGAGTAGTATGCCGACGAGCAGAGAGCGATCGATACCTTTGTTACTGTTAGAAGAAATATCTGTTGTCATTTCAATTTTCCCGTACTGGAAACAATACCATCACGCTAGATAATTTCTCTAGTACTTGGGTAGGATCTTAGGGTAGAGTTATCAGGTATCAGTTGTCAGGGAGCAGTTAATCTCGACTTACAACTTACGACTTCTTCTCTTACCATTACTCACTGTTGACTAAAATCCCATTTCCTGTAATTTTTGGGACAATTGCCTTGCTACAGTAGGATTGCTCGATTCGTAAAGTGCGATCGCTTGTTGAAATGCTGCTAAACTTTCTCTTACCTGCCCTAGTTTCAGTAATGCGACTCCTAAATTCTGATAAGCTTGGGCATATTCAGGATTGAGTTGAATGGCGCGTTCGTAAGCTGCTATCGCTTCTACAAATTGTCCCATCGCCTTTAAAGTAATACCTAAATTGTAGTAACCTAAAGCAAAATTAGGGTCGATTTGTAGGACTTTCAAATAGTTAGACTTGGCTTGAGGTAAGTTTCCTATTTTTTGCCATAAGTTCCCTAAATTGTTATAAGCACCAATTTTTAAAAAGGAGGATACATTTAACTGAGCTGCTGTTTGATACGATGCAATTGCCAGCGATATTTGGCGCTCGTAACTATAAGCAAGTCCTAAATGATAGTGGAGTTCGTACAAAATTTCCTCATTGTTTGCCGCAGATTTCAGTCCTCGTTCTAATAATTCAATTCCTGGCACAACTTTTCCTGTTTGTACGTATAAAGCTCCCAACTTACTACAAACATAAGGATCGTCAGGATGACTAGCCAAAAAGCCTGACATGATCTTCTCAGCTTGGACGAACTTATCTTTTTGTGCAATTTGCTGTTGTTGATATCCATAGTGTAAGATAGCAACCCGATCTAAGTTAGCAATTTGCCAGTGGGTTTCGCGACGAAGAATTTCCGTAACGCTATCATCAATCATGGCGTGATAGGGACGCGCAAAATAGATATCTTGATGGCGGCGAAACAAACGAGAGACTAAAGAGTAAGGTGATTGTACTGCACCAACTTCTTGCCTTAGTAAATTAATTACCAAGAAGCGATCGCCGTCCATTGCCTGTTGTAAGTTCGGGATAATTTCTGGTACTAAAATCTCATCTGCGTCTAGCACTAAAACCCAGTCACCAGTCACGTACTTAAGTGCCTCATTTCGAGCTGCACTAAAATCGTTACACCAGTTAAAGTGATATATTTTTGCCCCAAATTGCCGAGCTACTTCTACCGTGCGATCGCTAGATCCAGTATCTAAAACAACTATTTCTTCTACAACATCTTTAACACTATTGAGACACTGAGGTAGTGCTATTTCTTCATTTTTAACAATAATACAAAGGCTAGTTGTCATTTGTCACTTGTCATTTGTTATTTGTCATTTTTATCGATCGCGTCCATCTACGGTCGTAATTTTCTGAACGAGAGATTGCTTAAAAATTAAGTGCGATCGCCATAAATAATAAATGCTAATAAAAATCCGTTCAATTTCAAATTGAACGGAATTACAAGATTATCCTATCAGTTGTTGCTCGTTTGACTCAAAAGCAAAAAGCAACCAAAAGCCATCAGTTTAATGCTTTCCCATTTTGACTTTTAACTTTTGACTTTTGACTTCTTACAAGTCAGGAGGTAGCATCACTTTATCAATCGCGTGGATGACACCATTACTCGCTTTAATATCGGGTTGCACTACACTAGCATCGTTCACAGACACACCCTTGCTGGGATCGGCTTGTACGTTTACAGCACCCCCTTCTACTGTCTTGACTTCCCCAGATTTTAAGTCGCTAGATGTGACATTACCTGGTACTACGTGGTAGGTCAAGATTTTGACCAGAATATCTTTATTTTCAGGTTTCAACAGCTCTTGCAAGGCATCTTGAGGTAATTGAGCAAAAGCTGCATCTGTCGGCGCAAACACAGTGAATGGTCCCTGTCCAGAAAGAGTTTCTGTCAAACCTGCTGCTTTGAGAGCAGCTGTCAAGGTTTTAAAGGAGTCATTAGCGGCGGCTAGAGCCACTACGTTCTCCGTTGAAGGCTCAGTTGCTCCTGGTGCAGGAGTCACAGGACTAGGCGCTGTTTCTGGTGGCTGAGTTTCTGATGGGGGTGTAGTCGGTGTTGTGGGTGGCGTACCAGTACGACGGTTGTAAGGGGGTTCGTTGAAAATACTAGGTCTAGGATTAGTTGCTCCTCCACTCGACTGTTGCGCTTCCACAGGAAGTCCGATGAGGATACTAGCTCCTACAACTCCTATCAGGCTTGCTAGTAGCTTGAGCGTCTTATTGCACATTAAGCTATTGTGACTAATAGTGTGACTTGGAATTTTTCTCACTGTTGCGTTCCTCTATTGCTCCAAGAATTGTTAGACTATCGTTTCTTTGTCGTGTTCCGAGAATCTTAAGTTTTATAACATTCTCCGATCTTTTTGACAAACCGCACAAACATCCACTCTGCGAAAGGCTTTGGGTCAGCGGGGATTTTTAAGAATGGCTCGTTATAGAGACTTTGCTATTAACAGGCATTTTGAGTCAGCTCGCTAGTGTACCTCTAATAAAAAGTGGAAAAAAGATATTCGAGCTTGCATTGCGTTCGTTCAATTGCGTTCGTGCATGAGTGTCACTTCTATCAAGCTAGATTGACTTGATTTATTGCATTTAAAAAATATCGATCCCATCTGCTTGCTACTCGCGATCGCTACCCCTTTCTAAAAAATCGCTGGAATAATTGGGACTATATCAAAAGATATACTATTATCCCAAAGGAATAATTTCAAAATATTAAAATCTAATGTGTTTCGTTTCATTTTTAATCGCTCCACTTGACAGATTGCATTTAGATTTCTTAAAAGTGAATATATCAGCAGACTCAAAAGTTTATATAGTTTAATTGTTGCGTTCATATTTCTTTAGGTTATTACCTGAGGTAGAGGGAATTACAAGTTTGAAAGTGATAGATTGCACTTGAATAAATGATGGATGAGTAGAAACAGGAGTTAATGATATGTGGAACATCATTGCTTGGATTGTTTTAGGACTAATAGCTGGAGCGATCGCTAAAGCCATCTACCCCGGTCATCAAGGTGGTGGTATCCTAGCAACAATTATTCTCGGAATTTTAGGCGCATTAGTAGGGGGCTGGCTAGGGTCTGTCATCTTCCCGGGTAGCGCAGGTGCGGCGGCGGCTGGAGTAGGCGCACTAACCATACCCAGCATTATTTTTGCCGTTCTTGGTGCAATCATCTTACTGTTCATCTGGGGCTTGGTAACTCGTCGAACTGCGTAAAAACTCGATAAGAAGTTGTGAGTTTTGAAATACCTAAACTTTCCTTCCCCAAAATCTCTGCTGGGGAAGGATTATTTTGTTATTAAGTAGTGAGTGGCTGGTGGCTGGTGACTGGGGACTAGATTCTTAGTTTTGGTCTAGCCACAAGTCACGAGTCACCGATAACTGGTAGCAGGGGACTAGATTCTTAGTTTTGGTCTAGCCACGAGTCACTGATAACTGTTTCAAGGAGCAGGCAAATGATAGAACTGTATCAATTCGAGCTATCGCAGTACTCAGAAAAGGTGCGTTTAATTCTAGATTACAAAGGATTAGAGTACCGTAAAATAGAAGTCACACCAGGTATAGGACAGGTAGAACTATTCCGCATGTCGGGACAGCGACAAGTCCCAGTACTGAAAGATGGCAGTACATTTGTAGCAGATTCTACCGAAATTGCTAAGTATCTCGATCGCCAATATCCAGATAGACCTTTATTTCCCAGCGATCCAGTTCAGCGAGCATTATGCTTGATGATGGAGGAATGGGCAGACTCATCCATTGGGATCAAAAGTCGTCAAGCGCTATTTGGTGCAATTAGCCAAGACCAAGGTTTTCGTAAATCTCTCCTTCCAGAAACGACTCCCGATATTGTCAAAAGTTTAGTTGAGTTCATCCCCAGCGAAGTGCTGAAAGTTTTAGGAATTGGCGTGGGTTCTGGTCCTGATAGCGTTAAATCTGCCACGACGGACTTAAAACAAGACCTAGAAGCACTATGTTTGTTGTTAGTAGAACGTCCCTACTTGCTGGGTGACGAACCTTGCTTAGCCGATTTAGCTGTTGCAGGCTTGTCCATGCTGATTAAATTCCCTGATGGACCTTACCTCGACTTGCCGCCAGCCGTAAAAGGAAAAGGTATCCCAGGATTAGCTGACAGCATTGTATACGAACCATTTTTCATTTGGCGCGATCGCCTCTACGCTCAATACCGCAAATCTACCTTCAGCTACAGTACTGCACCCTCAGCACCCACTTCGATTAGTATTGATTAGCTTTGTTGATAGTTTTTTGCCTGGCAAAAAACTATCAATCAATCTTTTTGTAGCCACGATCGAAAATTCGACATAAGATAAGCCAAGGGAAATTGCAAATTTTGCCGTCATTAATACTATGAATTCGGCGCAACCACCCTTGGGTTCTGTTATCCAAGGTTCTCTCAGTCAAGGCTTAGAAGTAAGACTCCATCCAGATGTCTCGGTGGAAGATATGCGGGTGGGTAAATTTCTAGTTGTTGAAGGGGCGCGATCGCGTTTTTTCTGTATGCTGACAGATGTATCCCTTGGTACTTCTAGCAACAGAATTGTTGCCAACCCCCCCCATCCAGACGATGATTTTTTACGGGAAGTGTTAGCTGGTAGCGGCACGTATGGGACGATCGAACTTGCTCCCATGCTGATGTTTACTCCCGAAGAATTTGTAGAGACAACCAACGGTGTATCTTTACAAGGCAAAAAAAACGACTCGAACGGGCAAAATGGATTGGCATCCTATCAGCCGCAAAGTAGCAGCAATATCGAACTGATGCCAGTTAAAACAATTCCTCGCCACTTCAGCCAGGTGTATGATGCTAGCGAACGAGATTTCCGCGCTGTCTTTGGCTGGGAAGATGACCCCCACCGCCGCAATTTTGCCATCGGTCAACCGTTGGATATGGATGTTCCCATTTGCATCGATTTAGACCGCTTTGTAGAGCGCAGCAACGGTGTATTCGGTAAGTCTGGGACGGGGAAATCATTTCTCACCCGTTTGCTGTTGTGCGGCATCATTCGCAAGCAAGCAGCAGTCAACTTGATCTTCGATATGCACTCGGAATATGGCTGGGAAGCAGTGCGCGAAGGCAAGCAATTTAGCACCGTTAAAGGCTTAAGACAGCTATTCCCCGGACAAGTCCAAATCTATACCCTCGACCCCGCATCCACTAGGCGGCGAGGCGTGCGGGATGCGCAGGAACTTTACCTCAGCTATGACCAAATTGAAGTTGAAGATTTGATGCTGGTGCGAGATGAATTAAATCTGTCTGAAGCCAGTTTAGAAAATGCAATTATTTTACGTAACGAGTTTGGTAATGCTTGGATTAGCCAACTCTTAAGCATGACAAACGAGGAAATTCAATTTTTCTGCGAAGAAAAGCGGGGTAACAAATCGTCAATTATGGCGTTACAGCGTAAGCTGAACCGCCTAGAAGACATGAAATATATGCGCCCCGTCTGCCCGCAAAATTATATTAAACAAATATTGGAGTCTCTAACAGCTGGTAAGCACGTTGTGATCGAGTTTGGTGCGCAATCGAATATGCTGTCTTATATGCTGGCAACAAATTTGATCTCGCGCCGGATTCACCAGCATTACGTCCACCAAGCCGAGAAATTTTTGCAGACCAAAAATCCTTGCGATCGCCCCCGGCAATTAGTGATTACAATCGAAGAGGCACACCGCTTTCTCGATTCTGCCACCGTCCGCCAAACTATTTTTGGGATCATCGCCAGAGAGATGCGTAAGTACTTCGTGACGCTGTTAGTGGTTGACCAGCGCCCCTCTGGAATTGATAATGAGGTGATGTCTCAGATCGGTACGCGGATCACAGCTTTACTCAACGACGAAAAAGACATCGATGCCATCTTCACGGGGGTTTCTGGAGGGCAAAGCTTGCGATCGGTTTTGGCTAAACTTGATTCTAAGCAACAAGCTCTCATTATCGGTCATGCCGTACCCATGCCAGTCGTGGTTCGTACCCGTCCCTATGATGAGAAATTTTATACGGAAATCGGCGATGTTGCTTGGGAAGAAAAGCCTGATGACGAAGTTTTCGCCGCTGCCGAACTAGCGAAAGCCGATCTAGGTTTTTAATTTGTAAAGACGTTACCTGCAACGTCTCTACGAAAAAAAATGTATTCGGAATCTACACCAAAACTTCATCTGTTGCAGTTCGGATATCCGGAACCTGCGGCAGGGGGAGTGATGTCATCATATATAACATACCCAATAAAAATGCTTTTGGTCGAAGTGGATAAGCGAAACACTGCGCGAGATTGCCGGAATGGTTCTAGTGTAAGCCCCAAATAAGGCTTTACGTAACCTGGAATCTATTCTAAGATGAGAGTAAGAGTAAACTCATACTGACTTTAAGTTATTGGCAGAGATAGGCAAACGGAGCCAAGCCCAGATAGAGACTAAGGGTTTGCTAACCACTTATCAATTCTGAACCGATCGATCTCGGCGGTAGGAGAAACTTTCTAAAATCAATCCACGTCTCTACATCTTCCGTCAGATGTTAATCCCAATTTACTCGGATAACCTCCAAGTAGGGATAACTGATTACTTCTTGCAGCCGTCCAGCCATTAAGCATTCGTTTTGTTTACGGAGTAGACAACGCACAAATGCCCACCGAAAACACCACCACAACCACCACCGAAAATAACAATACCAGATTCACGGCTGATATGGTACGTACCTATCTGCGCGAGATCGGGCGCGTGCCATTGCTGACTAGGGAACAAGAAATTGTCTACGGCAAACAGGTACAGCAAATGATGGCGCTGCTGGATGCTAAGGAAGCTTTAGTCAAGAAGCTACGCCGCGAACCAACTATGGAAGAATGGACGGCTAAAGTCAACACGTCAGAAGCCGAACTCAACGACCTCATCCGTAAGGGACAGCGGGCTAAGCAAAAGATGATTGAAGCTAACCTGCGGTTAGTTGTCGCGATCGCCAAAAAGTACCAGAAGCGTAACATGGAATTCTTGGACTTGATCCAAGAAGGAACAATGGGTCTGGAACGCGGAGTCGAAAAATTCGATCCCATTCGCGGTTATAAGTTCTCCACTTACGCCTACTGGTGGATTCGTCAAGCGATTACTCGTGCCATTGCCCAACAAGCACGGACGATTCGTTTGCCCATCCATATCACCGAAAAACTTAACAAGATTAAGAAAGTGCAGCGCGAACTAGCACAAACCTTAGGACGCAGCCCGAATGCGGTTGAGATTGCCGAAGCGCTAGAGTTAGAACCAGCCCAGATTCGGGAGTATCTTAACCTTGCCCGTCAACCAGTTTCATTAGATGTCCGCGTCGGCGACAACCAAGATACAGAGTTGCAAGACTTACTGGAAGATGACGGGATATCGCCGGAAAACTATATGACTCAGGAATCTTTGCGTCAAGACTTGGATACCCTGCTGTCAGAGTTAACTCCACAACAGCGAGAAGTCTTGAATCTACGCTTTGGCTTGCAGGATGGCAATGAACTTTCTTTAGCTAAAGTTGGAGAAAGACTCAATCTCTCCCGCGAAAGAGTTAGACAACTCGAACATCAAGCTTTAGCGCACCTACGTCGTCGTCGTGCCAACGTGCAAGAATACATCGCCAGCTAAATTTAGTAGAGGCGCAGTGTATCGCGCCTCTGTAGATTTTTAGCCTGCTGACTTTTGACTTCTGTACGGGCGGGTTTTGAGCAAAAATTGACGGCTTTGGTGGTCGATTGATTGACTAAACCCGCCCCTATCTCTGTCTCCACATGCTAGTGCTTTTGTTTGTAATTTAGATTACAATCTATTTAGGTGGCGCTAGTATAGTTAACAGTATTCATCCCATGTAAAGGTTGTACGTGCTTGTAAAATCTTTACTCTACAAACAAATATTCGCTCTATAGCAAGAACGCCTCCCGGATTCAGGAGGCATTTTTGTCTGTATGAAGAAAGTAGAAACGTAAGTCAAACTCATACTGGTAAAGGTTTTGAATTGAATTCCCTTGTTTGCTAGTTATACCTAGCAGGAAAGAAATTTCAGACCTTTGAAAGAACCAGTGACGGTTAGTAATTATCTATATTTTCTTTAATAGCTGCTGCCAATATTATATATAGAAGCCCCTCAAAGGAGGCACAGTGAAAAATTCTATTTGTTATATTTGCGATCGCTTCAATCATAAACTCGGGCAGCTAAAATTTGTGCTATCTGCTTTAGTAACATTTATAGCGCTCGATCCTACAGCAGCTACCAGTAGCGATCGCCAGCTCGATTCTCTCGCTTCAAGAGTGACATCCACTCCGGTTAAAATTGCCAAAAGAGATAGCGTTCTCAATTCCAAAGGAAAGCTACCAACAGCAGACGGAATATATTTATACGGTCAATCACCCCAAACAAATCAGCTCGGACAAGAGTATATGATCTTTGAAATGCAACAGGGTAAAGTGACTGGAGCATTGTATTTACCACAATCAGAGTTTAGCTGTTTTGAAGGTTCTCTAAAATCAGATCGACTATCTGTAACAGTTGCCGCAGATGCTAATTCTGAAGCTGATGCGGCACAAGTAGCTGCGGTAGGTAATTCACAAATAGAAGATGATTACAGTCAAATATCATCTCCCTATGCAGTGGGGTTGCAAAACTATTATCAATTGCAAAATATTACTGACAACGATCGCCGCATTCTTACTGCTTGCCAACACAATAATCGACAATGATTCGCTACTGAATTGAATTTATATTTAAGCTCGAATGTGTTAAAACAACTAGATTTTGCCATGCGATCGCATAACACAAAAATAGCTGCAAAACTGCTTTTGCGCTTAGTTAGTGGAATTCTTATTTTAGTTCTAGCTTGTCTGTGGTTGCTCTTAACAGCAAAGCCAGCGTTGGCATAGTTTGAGTTATGCTCAATTGAGATACTGAATTTCGACGCGATCGCCGACTTTCAAGCCAATTTGAGCCGTCATTCCACTACGGAGTTCGAGAACTTTGTCGATTTCGGTATCAGTGCCGTAGGTTGGACAAGTCGTCGTTTTACACGGAGGAACATCAGCCGCGATCTCTATGACTCGTCCTTCCCGTAAAAAAATCATATCGAGGGGAATTAGCGTATTCTTCATCCAAAATCGAGTTGGTTGCGGCGACTCAAAGACAAACAACATACCTCGGTTGTCTGCCAAACTAGTACGATACATTAGTCCGATCTGCTGCTGTTGTGGCGTTTTAGCAACTTCTAACTCAAACTTTCGCCCCGCGATCGTCGCATATGCTGAGATTGGTAAGTTTTGTCCTCTCACCTCTTTTGCTGGCGCTTGAACTACGTGAGTGGTTTCTGTGGCAACTATTGGCGTACATCCCAGTAACAAAAGGCTTACTACTATTCCCAGCCATTGATTCATAGATCGGTCATTGGTTATCAGTTATCAGTTATCAGTGTAGAGACGTTACATGTAACGTCTCTACACAGTTATCAGTCACTTACGACTTCTCATTAAGCTTCTCGCAACACGTATCCAACACCGCGCACGGTTTGAATTAATCGCTTTTGTCCTTCATCTTCGAGCTTGAGACGCAAGTAGCGAATGTAAACTTCAATCACGTTAGATTCGCCCATAAAATCATAACCCCAAACATTTTCCAGAATTTGCTCGCGCGTTAAGATTTCTCTAGGATGTTCGATCAGATACTTAAGCAGTTCAAATTCTTTCATTGTTAAATCAATAGCACGTCCGTGGCGCAAAGCTCGACGAGTTGCCAGATCTAAAACTAAGTCTCCAAATCTTAACTGTTCTGTACCAGCAGGATCGGGATGCAAATAGAGCCGAACCAGGCGTAAAAAATCTTCCGTGCGGTAGGGTTTGAGAAAGTAATCATCTGCTCCTGCTTCCAGACAAGCAACGCGATCGTCAACTGTATCGCGCGCCATCAAGACTAATATTGGTACGTGCGTACCCATCCGTCTCAAACTAGTACAGACCGTCAATCCCGATTCTACCCCCAACATTCGATCGATCGCGATTAAATCTGGTTGGCGATCGCGACTGCGATCGATTCCCGTTGCAGCGTCGTGAACTACAATCGGTTCGTAGCCAGATTCTCGCAGATCTAAATTTAACTGCGCCGCCAAGCTTTCATCTGGCACGATCGCTAATACACAAGGGCGATGTTCGTTCATAGTTTGTCATTGGTTAATAGTTAATGGTTAATTGCCAACGGCAATTAACCATTAACTATTAACAATTAACCATTTAAGGTAATTCTACCGAAGTTGGTTTTGCAATGTGAGGTAAACCCCAGCCCAATTTCTCTCGTAAAATGCGGAAAAACTCTGGCGGTTGCAGGCGAACGAACTTAGCCGAGTAGGGCGATCGTTCCAAGTATACTTTGTCTTCTGGAAAGACATAGCAGCCGCCATTGCCATCTACCACCATAACTAACCGCGTCGCGCCAGCGGGATAGACTGTCACAGGTTCGCTATCGGGAAACACTAATGCTCGCGAAGCCAGAGAATGAGGACAAATGGGTACGAGTTGCAGTACTGGTACTCCTGGGGTGACAACGGGACCTCCGGCACTCAGCGAATAAGCGGTCGAACCAGTTGGCGTAGAGACGATGACTCCGTCAGCTGCGATATCGACTGGCGCATGACGACCTACAGCGATTTCAAAATGGCACATACACGTCAATGGTTCTCGGTGTAGCACCATTTCGTTTAAGCATAGAGCTTCCCATAGTACGCCTTCGCCACGCAAAACTTTTACGACTAGCATGGCTCGTTCTTCAACTTCGTACTCGCCTGCTAAAACTTTTTCCAATGCTTGGGGCAATTGATTCAAGTAAGCTTCGGTTAAAAAGCCCATGTGACCCGTATTGAGAGACAGCATGGGAATGCCACTCGGAGCGACCAAGCGCGCTGCCGCAAGCACCGTACCATCTCCACCCAGCACGAACGCCAACTTCATCTCAGAATCAAAACCAGGTGGTGTCAGTCCTTCAATAGGGGTGTGACAGACAGGACTTTCGGGATTAGAATACCCTAACATTCCTCCCACGCCAGTTGTCATACAAACATCCCAGCCAGCAGCGGCGAGTTTGTCACTCAACTCAATAGCAACCCGCTGTGCTATGGGTTTAACGTCGTTATAAATAATGCCTGCTTTCGGCACGTTTGTAGTCAAGGTTGCAGCACTTTAGCTAGATCGTTGCACATTTTTTCGTTACTTGTCATACCCTTCGGGAAGGGCTATTTTTCGAGAAGCCACCCTTCGGGTGTCTACGCCCTACGTCATTTGTCATTCGTCAATTGCTTAACACTCATGAGCTATGACAGATGAGTGATGACCAAATGGTACTAGTTACTCTTTTTAACGGGGATTTTGGCTGTTTTTTTCTTAGTTTTGTTTTTTTCGTATTCCAATTCCTTGAGTTTTTTCAGCATCCGTCCGAAGTATTCTTGCAAGTAGCTTTCTAAAGTCGTCGTCTCCTGAGGGTCTAACCCAAAGGTCTGATAGACTTCATCCATAGGAGCTGTTAGAGGTACGCCAGTTGCGAGTACTTCAGCAAATGCTAAACGATCTGCAACATTCCATCCCCATTGGAAGAACCGCGTGACGTGCCGCATCGTGCGCAAAAAGTTGACTGGCAAACGAGACACTTTTGCTGGTTTTCCAGTCAATCGCTCGCACAAACTCGTTATCTCTTCTGCACTCCAGGCGCGGGAACCAACTACAGGAAAAGTTTGTTTTTCCGTTGCTGGTACGGAGAGAGCGCGAACGGCAAATTTGGCAATGTCTTGGGTGTCCATGTAGGCAACGGGAGAAGATTCACCCGTCACCCAAATTGCTTGTCCCTCTAAAATCGGAATTGCGTACTGACCGATCAAGCCTTGCATGAAGCCACAAAGCCGCAGGATAGTATAATTCATCCCCGCTTCACTCAAAAATAGCTCCGTACAGCGCTTGATTTCCATCAGAGGCACTTGGGGATATTTCTCTGCTTCTAAAATAGAGAAGAAAATGTAGCGATCGACACCAGCAGCTTTTGCTGCCTGAATCAGCGCTACCTTACCATCCCAGTCTACCTGCTTGATACTCAAGCTATCTGTTGCTCTTGCTGTAGCAGCGTCAATCACCACATCCATCCCTTCCAGAGCAGCTGGTAGAGTGTCCGGTTGACTGAGGCTGCCAGAGACAAGTTCAGCGCCCCATTCTTTTAAAAAGGTAGCTTTTTTTTGACTGCGGACGAGACAGCGCACCTTATACCCCTCATCGAGAGCACGACGAGCTACCTGTCTTCCCAAGGTGCCAGTAGCACCGACAATCAAGATATTCATGAGGGATTAGTAACGATTCTTAAGCTTTATTAAAAGAATGGTAACAAAAATCGGTTTATTAAGAAAGGTTACGAAAATTAGTGAGTCGTGAAAAGAAGTGGCGAGAGGCGAGAGTTAGTAAGTTGTCACTTGTCTACTTGTCTTTCTTGTCCCCCGACTCCCGACTCCCGACTCCCAACTCCCGACTACAGAGCTTCTTCTTCATCTCCTTGGATCTTGAGTAGGAGATAACCTAGAGCTATACCGACGAAGATTAAGCTGAAGGATAAGATAGCAGCAGTAAACATTTCGCTCATGGCGATAATTCTCCTAACGTGTTGCTTGCTCAAGATTACAGTGAGCCTAGTGTAAAGTATTTTAAAACAATTCGCGCTTGGCTTGGACACTCACCAGTTATCAGCTCTCAGTGGCTAGTGACTAGTGACTAGTAACTAGATGAAGAATTTAGATGCTAGCCCACTAGCTGCTAACCACTAGCCACTACCCACTCACAAATGACAATGCACCGCTAGTATGGATATCTCAACGACAACCTACAAAACAAGCGATCGCCCCCGTATTGCAATTGCTATGGGAGATCCGGCGGGAATTGGTGCGGAGGTAATTTTGAAAGCCTTGGCAGACCGACAATTATGGGCAGCTTGTCAAATTACGGTGGTTGGTAACAAGCAAGTCTTGCTGGATACATACGATCAATTGCGTCAAAGCCCCTATTGCCCGCTAGATAGTTATATCCACCCAGATGAGTTGAACATTCTTGAGGTGGAAGCTGTGAGGAAAATGGTAGGCGCAGTCAAGCAGGGTACGGGTAATGCGGCTAGCGGAGCAATGAGTTTTGCTTATTTAGAGACTGCGATCGCCCGAACTCTGGTAGGAGATTTTCACGGGATCGTGACAGCACCGATTGCCAAATCAGCATGGAAAGCCGCAGGATACGATTATCCAGGGCAAACAGAATTACTTGCCGAAAAAGCTGGAGTCGAACGATTTGGGATGCTATTCGTCGCGCGATCGCCTCATACTGGCTGGATGCTACGCGCTCTTCTGGCAACCACCCACATTCCCTTGCACCAAGTTCCAGAAGCACTCACACCACAATTATTGACTCGCAAGCTAGATCTGCTAGTGGAATGCTTACAACGGGATTTTGGCGTAGAACAACCAAGAATTGCGATCGCAGGTTTAAACCCCCACAGTGGCGAGCAGGGACAACTGGGACGAGAAGAAGTTGACTGGCTAAATTCTTGGCTGGAAGCAGAACGTCAAAATCGCCCCAATCTTCAATTAGAAGGCTTGCTACCACCCGATACTATGTGGGTTAAGCCAGGGATGGCGTGGTATGGGAAGGGACTAGGGAGCAGGGAGCAGGGAGCAGGGGAGACTAGGGGCAAAGGGGCAGAGGAGCAACTACCAATTACCAATTACCAATTACCAATTACCAATTACCATCCTGCTGATGCGTATTTGGCACTTTATCACGACCAAGGACTCATTCCAGTTAAGCTAATGGCGTTCGATCGCGCTGTTAATACTTCCATCGGTCTTCCCTTCATCCGCACTTCTCCCGATCACGGCACGGCTTTTGATATTGCTGGTAAAGGTATTGCTGATGCAACTAGCATGAAAGCCGCAATTCAACTCGCTACGGAATTAGTCCACACCAGAAACAGCGCCACACCGACTACCAACTACCAATTACCAATTACCAATTAGTTAAGATACATCCTAAGATAGATGCCACGGTTTTGTAATCTACCAACAGTCTGATAGTATTTATCGCGATCGCAGTAGATTATCAAAGAAATCATGAGCAATCAACTTCGTAACCTACTAATCGGCGCTGGAGTCGCTGCTGTTGGCGCAATTGGCACTAAAGTAGCGGTTGACTATTTCAAGAATCGCGGTCAAAAAGAAGTCGTAGATGCCAACCAAGGCGATGCTGAGGCAACCTCGGCTGAGGAAGTGGCTTACGCAACTGTAGAACCCAGTTCCGTTCAAGCATTTCTCGATAAAAGTTTTGGTACTCCTGGTCGTTACACGCCTAATCGCCCGCCAAAAGTATTTGATTATCAGGGTAAGCAATACATGGTGATTTGGGCTTACGATAACAAACAGCAAAAAAATCAAATGCTGGCTTTTATCTACACGGGTCAAGGTCGTGACATGATTGCCAGTGTGGGATACACTGCTCAGAAAACTGACTACAATCTCGAATTAGCGAACACGCCTTTTGTGATTGAAGTCAATGGCAAACAAATTAAATCGGGACAGTCGGAAACCAGCGGTACAAATGATGTCGATTTTGTACTAGCGGCATAGCACTTTGAAATTTGGCGATTTGCTAAATACCCCTACTAAAACTCCGTCCACCGATCTTGAGGGAGGAAGGAACGTTCTTGAGGAATCGGTGCAACTGGTTCGGTGAGGGTAAATGTTCCAGCCTCAATCCATTGTTTCAGCTCCCTGGCAACTTGCCGCGATAAGGCTATGCTTGCCAAGGGAGCAACTCTGACAGACTTACCATCGATCGCCATCCGTCCAGATTTGAGTTGAGCGTAGCTAACTAGCCCAAAAGTCGGACGCACGCGGCGGGGGATGGAAAAGTCTACAATCGGTGCAACCAGATCTCTATCTTGCACGGCACAGTTAGCGACGACTGCTTCAGTTAAAACTGGTAAGGGTACGCCCACACCCAACATCAAAGAAGGACCGTAGCTTTTGAAATAACAACCGCGCACCCACTGAGGATTCATTTGCTTGGCATCGCCGATCAGAGCTAAAGTGGCGGCGGGACCGATGGGGGTTTGATTCGGTAAGCGTTTTTGGAGGGGAAAATGCTGCGTCCCTTCCCATGCGATGTAACCAACACCGCCACCTAAAAATATGCGCGTACCGATGCCAATCAGTTGCAAGTCTGGGTCGTTGAATAAAGGGGAAATAGCGCCAGGGTTGGAATAAACCGCATTGCCTAAGCGAGGTTGCAAAGGACCGAGATAGGTAAACAAGGGGCGATCGCCACCATTGACGCCAACAATAAAATTTTGATAGAGATTGCGGGGATTAAATAAATAAAACTGATTGATCGTCTCGCGGCTAATTGTTGTTTCAAAGTTAGCTCTGGGATAGCAATCCGTTACCTGTCCTACAGCACGCAACTGGACTGTTTTACCAGCAATTAAGTCAGCAATAACGTGTCCGCCACCTTTAACTATCTGCGTTTTAGGTTCGCTGACACTCAGGCGAGATTCTTCCCCGTCTGCGGCTTCAGCTGCCTGCGTTGCGCCTAAATATAAATCCACCGCCCCGAAACCAGAGTAAGCGGGTACGCCATCTAACCAGCAGCGCCGAATTTTAATTGGTGGATCGGTATGCCCCAGATTGATGATTGCTCCAGAAGACTCCATTGGCTCAAATGTGCCAGTGGTGACGACATCAACTTCTTTGGCTGTTTGGGTAATGCCTACCTCTACCACCCGTGCTTTTAATTCTTCTACCGTTAAGACAACAGCATGTTTGCGGCTAATTTTATCGTTAATTTCAGCAAGCGATCGCATTTGACAGTGACCAGTGACCAGTGACCAGTAACCAGTTATCTAACAATTAACAACTAACAACTCTTAAATCTTTGATTTATCAAGACTACGCTAGAAAAAACGATCGCGCTACCTAGCAACGATATGAGCGTAGGTACTTCGTTCAACCACATCCACCTTTTCTATGAATCTAACGCAAATTACCCTAACAGCATACTGAACAAGCACGTATATGACGAAGGAACGAGAAATATTGATTCCTCGCCCGTTTGCCAAATGGCAAATACGCAATCTTGAAACTACAGGTTTGAAACTACAGGCGTTCTGTAACTGCTAACTCTTCTGACAATTCCGAGTTCTGCTGCTTCATACTTTGTAAATGTTCCAACAGCGACTCGATTTCTGCTTTGAGCTGGAAAAACTCGACCAGCCGCTCTTGCTGGTAAGGTGGTTTTTTTATCTCTCTTGCTGGAGTGCTGTGAGTCGATGCATCCGAGCTTTCGATCGCAGCCTGATAAGAGCCAATTGTTACTTGAGCGCGGGTTACACTTGATGAACTGGTTGACATCTGAAACTCAGTAGTTATATTTGCCTACTCACACCGATTCCAATATTCTATATCGATCTGGGGGCGACCACAAAATTAAACTGTGGCGGTTTTAGAACTGGCAATTGGAAGTTGATGATGTGAAGCAGCTACCATCAGGTTAGACTAGAGATAAGAAGCTTTACCTCTGCCTCGTGCAGGATAGCTTTTTGGTTATAAAAACTACCCTTTTTGCATTCCAAATCTGTTGCATTCCGAACCCGTGACTCTAAGCCTGTCTGCTAATACATCATCAAATTGCCAAAATTGGTCTGGACTGATAGAAACATATCGGCACTATTTGCCTGTTACCGACCAAACTCCAGTTGTAACTTTATTAGAGGGGAACACACCCCTAATTCCCGCCCCTGCGATCGCGGCTCAAATTGGCAGACAGGTGCGCGTACTCGTTAAGTATGATGGATTGAACCCCACGGGTAGCTTCAAAGACCGAGGCATGACGATGGCAATCTCCAAGGCAAAAGAAGCCGGAGCCAAAGCTGTCATTTGTGCCAGTACGGGCAATACCTCAGCATCAGCAGCAGCTTACGCGCGACGCGGCGGAATGCGAGCTTTCGTCTTAATTCCCGATGGCTACGTCGCTCTAGGAAAACTAGCACAAGCTTTGCTGTATGGAGCAGAAATACTAGCAATCAAAGGCAACTTCGATCGCGCCCTAGAAATTGTGCGCCAGATGGCAGAGACTTATCCAGTGAATTTGGTGAATTCGGTCAATCCCTATCGTTTAGAAGGGCAGAAAACCGCAGCATTTGAGATTGTTGACAATTTAGGCAACGCCCCCGACTGGTTGTGCATTCCCGTAGGCAATGCAGGAAACATCACTGCATATTGGATGGGATTTTGTCAATATCATAGTCTAGGGAAGTGCGATCGCTTACCTAAAATGATGGGATTTCAAGCAATTGGCGCTGCTCCTTTAGTCACGGGACAAGCCGTAACTCACCCTGAGACAATTGCTACAGCTATCCGCATTGGCAACCCCGCCAGCTGGCAAAAAGCGATCGCGGTACAAACAGCTAGTGCGGGAGAATTCAATGCTGTCAGCGATGCCGAAATTTTGGACGCATACCGTTTTCTCGCTGCCGAAGAAGGCATTTTCTGCGAACCTGCCAGCGCTGCTTCTGTGGCTGGATTATTCAAGGTGAAAGATCGAGTTCCTAGTGGTGCAACCGTTGTTTGCGTTTTAACCGGAAACGGCTTGAAAGACCCAGACACAGCCATCAACCACAGCCAAAATACGTTTAAGCAAGGCATTGAGCCGACATTGGACTCGGTAGCAAAAGTCATGGGATTTTAACAGTTATCAGTGACTAGTGGCTGGTGGCTAGTGGCTAGAATTGAGTCGAGGCACTAGCCACCAATCACGAGCAACTCGCAAATCTATCTTCCGTCGCTAGACGAATCTATCAGTTTTGGCAGATGGTGGAATGAATCGTAGCTGCCACGACTACATTAAATGCTATCAACTCGTTTTTTCCGCTTCTTCCGCTATCTCAACTGGAAGACTTTGACAAAAACAGTGGCTCGCGTTGGGCAACGTCGTCTGTTTGGACTTTCATCAGAAATTGCTTATAATGCGATGCTGTCTTTATTTCCAGCGATTCTTGCTGTCATTACCGCGATCGGTTTATTTGAAGAATCTCTGCAATCTACCTTTAAGGAATTAGCAAGTCAATTGAGTCAAGTCGCACCAGATGAGGCGATGGTACTAATTCGAGATTTCTCCAAACAAATTACTCAAACGAGAAATACAGGTTTGTTTTCGATTAGTTTTATCGTAGCAATTTGGGCTGCTTCTGGGGCTTTAAGCGCAGCAATGACAGCACTCGATCGCATTCATGAAATTCCTCTAGAACAAATGCGTCCTTTTTGGAAAGCAAAACTCATCTCTTTAGGATTGACAATTGGGACAATTTTACTATTAGTTGTCGCTTCCTTTTTAGTATTTATTAGCGACTGGCTGTTAGATTTTTTTGTATTGAAAAGTCAAAATCGGTTATGGTTCTTATTAGTTATTTGGCAACTTTTAAGCTGGCCCATTGCCCTGGCGATCGTAGCGGCTGCTTTTGGTTTTGTCTACCGTTATGGACCGAGCATTTGGAACCCTGGAATGCCACTAATGCCAGGAGCTGTATTAGCTGCTGTTTCTTGGGCGTTGGTTTCTGCTGGTTTCCGACTTTACGTAGCTAATTTTGGTAATTACAATCAAGCTTACGGCGCAATTGGAGCAGTCATTGTTTTAATGCTCTGGCTCTACATGAGCGGGCTAGTATTATTAGTAGGAGATCAACTCAACGTAACGGTAGGAGAACAAATGCGATCGCGTTCCCAGGTTGCTAAACGATCGGCTTCAGTTCAGAATTAGATCGGAATTACATTTTAACAGTACTACCAATTTCTTATAACTGACTACTTTGTAGAGACATTACACGTAACGTCTCTACACTGATAACTGATAACTGTTACTTCAGAAATTGACGTAACTTTGGTATAAGTGGATTGCTCCGATCGGACGATACCGGTTGCAGCCGCGTCACTTTGAGACGAAAGTTACCGACCCCAGTTTCCCCAAATGCTCGCACGCGAACGATATATCTTCCCGTTTTAGCAATTCGCGTAAACAATAGAGCATTGTTACTGCCATCAGGACCATCATCATTTTCTGCTACTGTAGAACCGTCTTCGGCAAGTAGCGTCAAGATTGCGTCAAAACTCTCAGAGGCAAGATCGATCGCCACACTTTCACCCTCTTTAAATTCCATCACGTAATCGCGGGCAAATCCTCCCTGACCCGTGGGAATATCTTTTTCTGATAAAGTATCGTCGATCTGGTTACTGGTAGGCAAGGCAATAGGATTATAAAGCTTGCACTGGCTGCATTGGGCAGCAACAACGGCGCTCATTCCCATGGCGATCGCCACACAGGTAGCAGGGATGAGTACTTGGCTTACTCTAACTACAACAGCCTTTAGGATCATGCAGCGCCAGATTCCAGCAGAACAGCTAAACCCGACTATTATAGTTGCCCTCTAGAATCTTGTGAAGAGTCAGTTATCAGTGACTAGTGGCTAGTGGCTGGTGGCTAGTCATTGTGACTTGTGACTTGTCCCCACACTATTAGTTACAACAGCCACTCTGAAGCCCGTTCGCCCAAATCGAGCGGAATGCTAACAGCTTTACCCAATCGAGGACGATCGCGAGTTTGAGTAATATATGTCCGTACCTGTCCCACCCCGCCAAACTCGTTTAAGTAACTCGCGATCGAATCTAAATGGGCTTTGTACTCTGCCTCCGACAACGGAAACGAGGCTTGTTCGAGATATTTCCACATCACCTGTAGAAAAATCTTGCCCTGAGTGCGCCGCAATTGCACGTCATAAGAGCGCCCCCACTTGTTCAGCAACAGCTGGCGTAAATCTTCTCCAGTCATAAGTCTTAAAATGTATTGCCTATATTGCTGTCGCCTTCACATTTCGTTACAGGGTAAAGCTACGCTACTCAGGTATGATACCAATATAAAGAAATGTAATGTTTGCTCTCATCAAGGCTGGCAACATCCTTGGCAGAGGAATTCTATCATGTTTGTGGATGACAGGGCAGTCTTCGGAACAGTTACTAGTTTTATAGCGATCGATCGCCAAAAGTTTCAGAGGGGAATTTAGAATTTGCCTCAAACGTACTACGCTTAGGATTGTGGAAAAATCTGACTCCCACTGAGAAAAACCTAAAAACTGATAACTGGTCGCTGGTCGCTGGTCACTGTGAAGAGGGTTGTAAACAAAGGTAAAAGCGCAAAAGAAAAGTTATGGCTCAGATTTCTGAATCAATGGATGTCCCAGGAATGGGGCGACGGCAATTCATGAACTTATTGACTTTTGGGACAATCACAGGTACAGCGCTAGGAGCATTGTACCCAGTAGTCAAATACTTTATTCCGCCTGCTGCTGGTGGTGCAGGTGGAGGTGTAACGGCAAAAGACGAACTCGGTAATGACGTGAGCGTGAGTCAGTTTACTGCCAACCGTAATCCAGGCGATCGCTCGTTGGTTCAAGGACTGAAGGGCGACCCCACCTACTTGATTGTAGAAAGCAAAGGCGCGGTCGGCGAATATGGCTTAAATGCCGTGTGTACCCACTTGGGCTGTGTCGTGCCTTGGAACGCAGCAGAAAACAAGTTTAAGTGTCCTTGTCACGGCTCCCAATACGATAATACGGGTAAAGTCGTGCGCGGTCCCGCCCCCCTATCGCTGGCACTGGTTCACACCGCAGTCCAAGATGACAAAGTCGTGTTAACGCCTTGGACGGAAACCGATTTTCGCACTGGGGAAGATCCTTGGTGGGCTTAGAGCTGCCGCAATTTGTAGCGTATGAGTCTTGATGATTAGGGAGTCGGGAGTCGGGAGTCGGGAGTCGGGAAATTTTGACTTTTGACTTTTGACTTTTGACTTTTCCCTTTACCCCTTACTCCTAGTTTTAATTAGTTGTCTGCCGATGAAAAGAGTTTCGATCCGAGCAAGATGGTCTTGCAGTGCTAGAGCGATCGCCAAGATGGTGCTGGTGGCGATCGCTACAGTAGCCTTTTTCTTCTCTAGCGATTTTGCCCTGCCACAAGCGGCTGCTGCCTATCCTTTCTGGGCGCAGCAATCCTATCCTGAAAGCCCTAGAGAAGCAACCGGACGTATTGTCTGTGCTAACTGCCACCTAGCGGCAAAACCAACAGAAGTAGAAATACCGCAATCGGTATTGCCCGATAGCGTGTTTGAGGCAGTCGTAAAAATTCCCTACGACACTAACGTTCAACAAGTTGTTGCCGATGGCTCTAAAGGTGGGCTTCAGGTTGGTGCGGTTTTGATGTTACCAGAAGGCTTCAAAATTGCTCCTCCCGAACGCATCTCTGAGGAAATGAAGGAGAAAGTTGGCGATCTTTATTTCCAACCCTACAGCGAAGACCAGGAAAATGTGGTCATCGTCGGACCCCTTCCTGGCGAACAATATCAAGAAATTGTCTTCCCAGTCCTTTCGCCCGACCCAGCTAAAGACAAGAGCGTTCATTTTGGTAAATACCCCGTTCACGTCGGTGGTAACAGAGGACGCGGTCAAGTCTACCCCACTGGTGAAAAGAGTAATAACGCTGCTTATACTGCTTCTGCTGCTGGCACAATTTCCAAAATTGCCAAAGTGGAAGATGAATTTGGTAATGCTAAATACGAAGTTAGCATCCAGACTGAATCTGGAGAGACAAAAGTTGACACCGTTCCGGCTGGACCTGCTTTTATCGTCTCTGAAGGACAAACAGTTGCAGCTGGTGATGCTTTGACCGATAACCCCAATGTAGGTGGCTTCGGTCAAGATGACGGAGAAATCGTGCTACAAAGTTCTACCAGAGTACAGTGGTTGTTGGCATTCTTGGCAGCAATTATGTTGTGTCAAGTTCTACTAGTACTGAAGAAAAAGCAGGTAGAAAAAGTCCAAGCAGCTGAAATGAATTTCTAAGTGAAGGTATCATCCGGTAGAGCCGGAATTACTTTTGTGTAGGACAGGCATTTTGCTTGTTTTCTATAACTGAAACTGATAAGACAGGCATCATGTCTGTCTTTTTTTTGTGACCACAGATATACAGATTGCGATCGCAACATTAGGTAAGCTCGAAAACTGTAATTTTTTGCAAAATAGCTCACAAAAAAGAGAACACTTAGATTTAGTAGCACCAGAAATTAAACTTTAATACCGTCAGAACAAAATCAGTGAATTAAATTAATCGAACGATTAAAGTTTTTAAATCACTTTAATAAAAGTTAAATATTTGTCACATAAATATTTTCACTACACTCAAAACTTATAATGCTCTACTATTCTCATTTTGGTGAAAAGTAGTTGACAATTGACTGAACGAGTTTGAGAATTTTGAGACAGTATGCCTAGAAATCCAAGCGAATATGCGGTACACATTTTAATGGAAGGCGGACACCGAGAAGAAATTCGGTTTACCGACGTGCAAGATTTCCAGAAGTGGTTTGGTAACGAGCTGTCACCGAAAGCCGCTTCTAATGACTTTATCAGCGTCCCGATTAAAAACATTCAGGGTGAGTACATGGTAGTGCGTCCATCGCGCATCTTGGCAATTCGAGTAGAACCGATGTTTAGTTCTAGTGTAGAAAGATTTTAGTCAGAGGCATGAGAAAGAAGATAGCTTCGATCGCCCTTGGTGTGGGAGTCGTCATTTTTACCGCTAGTTCGTTCCCTGTCGCCCGCGCCGTACCGCGCTTGTTGAGCGTGACACAGCAACAAAATCTTGCTTGTTGTCAGCCCGAACTCTTGGGATTAGACGAGCAAATTTGGGGTGAAAAGGGGCAAGCAGGAGACTGGCGATCGCTACTACGATCGATCGACCATAGTTTGAAGTATATTCAATCGCCAGCAGCGGCGAGGGCATATCGCAAATATCCAGTTAAAGGGATTACCCGCGATCGCGTTTGGCGCAGTTTAGTGCGCTTTCGGCAATTAGTCGTGAAATCTCGTACTCCCGCCGAACTACAAGCCGCAGTCAGGCGCGAATTTGATTTCTATCAATCTTCTGGGCGCAATGGCAGAGGAGAAGTCTTATTTACGGCATACTACGAACCGATATATTTAGCTAGTCGCGTCCCTACCGCAGAATTTCGCTACCCCCTTTATCGTTTACCTCCTAACTTTGACAAATTGCAACATTTAACTCGGTGGCAATTAGAAGGTAAAGATGGCTTGTCGGGATCGAAAAATCGGCTGCGAGGGCTAGAAATTGTCTGGCTGCGCGATCGCTTAGAAGCACTGTTAGTCCAAATTCAAGGATCTGCCCGTTTGCTGCTTCCAGATGGCAAGATGATGACTCTCGGTTACGCTGGCAAAACAGCCCATCCCTACGTCAGTCTTGGTAAGGAACTTGCAAAAGACGGCAAATTGCCTTTAAGCGGTTTAACCTTACCCGTGATGATCGATTATTTCCGCAGGCATCCAGAGGAATTGAATAACTACATTCCCCGCGTGCGAGGTTTCGTCTTCTTTCGCGAAACTCACGGCGCACCTGCAACTGGTAGTCTTGGAGTGCCAGTGACAGCAGAACGTTCGATCGCAACGGATAAATCTCTGATGCCCCCTGGTGCATTAGCATTGATGCAAACCGCACTGCCCTTTGCTAGCAATTTCGGTCAGCTAGAGTATCGAAACGTCAGCCGCTACGTATTAGATCAAGACACTGGTAGCGCCATCAAGGGAGCAGGTAGGGTAGATTATTTCATGGGTACGGGGCAACTTGCAGGCGATCGCGCTGGCGTGACGGGTAGTCGGGGACACCTCTACTATTTGTTGTTGAAACAGTAAGAGAGAAGAGGTAGGGCGATCGTAATTTTATCGATCTTCAAGCGATCGCTCGCTAAGCCGGATCTCGCCTTGCCTGAAATTCGTCTTTCTGGCGATCGTTCCAGCCACCCCATTTGAGACAAGTATCGCCAGCAACTTTATCTTTAACAAGCAGAGTATGTTCGTGCAGTTGGTTACACGCCATTTTTAGTAACTTTTCAACCTTCAGCTCTCGATCCCATAAGCGCACGGTATTGTCCCAACTGCCGCTGACAATGTACTTGCCATCGGGACTAAAGGCGACTGAGTAAACAGAATCCGTATGCCCTTTAAAAGTACCGACCTGTTGCCCTTGCAGATCCCATAAGCGTATGGTGTTGTCATCACTACCACTGACGATAGACTTGCCATCGGGACTAAAGGCGACTGAGTGGACAGCATCCGTATGTCCTTTAAACGGTTTGCCGATCGCTTGTCCTTGGAGATTCCACAAGCGCACGGTGCCGTCCATACCACTACTGACGATAGACTTGCCATCGGGACTAAAAGCGACTGAGGAGACAATATCCGTATGTCCTTCAAACGGTTTGCCGATCGCTTGCCCTTGAAGATTCCACAAGCGCATGGTGTTGTCCCTACTACTACTGACAATGTACTTGTCATCGGGACTAAAGGCGACTGAGTAAACAGAATCCGTATGCCCTTTAAACGGTTTACCGATCGCTTGTCCTTGGAGATTCCACAAGCGCACGGTGCTGTCACCACCACTAACAATGTACTTGCCATCGGGACTAAAGGCGACTGAGAGAACAGAAAATGTATGTAGATGTCCTTTAAACGGTTTACCAATCGCTTGTCCTTGGAGATTCCACAAGCGCACGGTGTTGTCACCACCACTAACAATGTACTTGCCATCGGGACTAAAAGCGACTGAGTTGACAGCCTTCGTATGTCCTTTAAATGGTTTGCCGATCGCTTGTCCTTGGAGATTCCATAAGCGTATGGTGTTGTCATCGCTACCACTGACAATGCAATTGCCATCGGGACTAAAAGCGACTGACCAGACAGCATCTGTATGTCCTTTAAATGGTTTGCCGATCGCTTGTCCTTGGAGATTCCATAAGCGCACAGTTTTGTCCCTACTACCACTGACAATGTAATTGCCATCGGGACTAAAAGCGACTGAGAGAACAGAATTTGTATGTCCTTTAAATGGTTTGCCGATCGCTTGTCCTTGGAGATTCCATAAGCGCACAGTTTTGTCCCTACTACCACTGACAATGTAATTGCCATCGGGACTAAAAGCGACTGAGTTGACAATATCCGTATGTCCTTTAAATGGTTTGCCGATCGCTTGTCCTTGGAGATTCCATAAGCGTATGGTGTTGTCATCACTACCACTGACAATGTAATTGCCATCGGGACTAAAAGCGACTGACCAGACAGCCTTCGTATGTCCTTCAAAAGGATTGCCAATCGCTTGTCCTTGGAGATTCCACAGCTGTAATTTCCCGTCTGAATGACCTGTAACAATCCTCGTACCATCGGGGCTAATGGCAGCAACATTGCCTACACTACTGAATCGATTTCGTTCTCTAATATCAGTTTGGACGACTTGCAATAAACTAGATTCAACTGGAGCCGTTACATCGTTCGGCTCTGATAAACTCTGACCAGTGGCTTGAATAGCGAGAACTAACCGCTCTACAGGCTTTGCCGTTAGTGAGTAATCTATCTTGGTAACTTTTTCACCTAATTCGGCATTGGTTGCCTGTCTTTTAGCATACTGCGAAAAAACCATACTACTTCCTGCGGCAACTACAGCCAATATAGATACAACTCCCAAACCAACTGCTCTACTCCGAAGCTTTTTATTAGTCTTTTTTTGCTCTTCTGCGCGTTGTTCTGCTGCTTGACGCGCCTTTTCTTCGGCTTGTGCTAGTTGTTGTGCTGCTTCTGCACGTTGTTCTGCTGCTTGACGTGCCTCTTCTTGATATTGTGCTAGTTGTTGTGCTATTTCTAGACGTTGCTCTGCTTGTTGACGTGCCTCTTTTTGAAATTGTGCTAGTTGTCGTTCTTTTTCTAATTCTCGTTGTCTGCTTTCTTCCTCTTGCTGACGCAGGCGATCGCGCAGTTTTTGACTTTCCTCAATATACTCCTCTGCTAGTCCATCCAACATCCCTAATGAACTATATTTTTCTAAATACTCTTCTGCCCACCCTAATCTCGTTTCTTGAAGTAAGTATTCTGGTTTACGTTCATTTTCCTGCCATTCCTGTGCAGAGGCTTCAATTCTGCGTTCGATCGCGATCGCGTTTTGATATTCTCTTTTCCACTCATTTAACTGCGTCCAGTGGCGGAGCAAAGCTTCATGGACAACATCTAAAATCACATCATGGGATTCTTCATCATCCGTTTTTGTAATTAACCGTGCATCTTTATCGGCTAACTTCTCGCTAACTTGTTGCAGCAGTTCGAGGGAATGATGAGAATTAGCCATCTCGTGTAAACGCGCGCGCCGCCGTGTATCCGTGGTTTCTCCCATCTGAGTCAATTCTAGAAAAATTCGCCGCGCCACAGTTTTTTCTTCAGCTAAGAGACTGTTGTAGATTTCATCTGCACGTTTTTGTAACGTTCCCTCAATCCCACCTAAACCCTCATAAGTTTTTAGATAAAGAAACTTTTCTCCTTGCTGTCTCGACTCGCGCCATAATTCTGTCAGGGTATATTGCAGCAGAGGCAGACTTCCAGGATAATCCTCAACATCGTCAATCAGTTTGCGTTTTAACTCTCCTTCTATGCCTACTCCTACCAAATCGGCAGGTTTAGTAATAGCTGCTTCAATTTCCTGAGAGTTCAAATGTTCGACAATGAAATGTTTATCAATCTTTTCAGCTACTTGGGGATATTCTCGCAGTCTTGCCCGAAAATCCGATCGCATCCCAATTAAAATACAAATTGTATCTACACTATCAATTAATTCTCGCAAAAATTTAAAGAATTCTTTCTGTTTGCTTTCATTGCACATGGTAAAGCATTCTTCAAATTGATCGATAATCAAGACGGTAGGTGTGTTTAGGACTTTTAACTTCTCCACCGTCTGATGAAAAATATTTACCGTTGCATTTTGAGACAAGGAAAGGTCGGGAAACGAACGCGAAAAAGCAGCCAATAAACTTTTAAGAGGAGTTTCTTTAGGGGTAAATGGAGTAATATATATCCAGCGATCGCTCCCTGAAATCTCCTGTCCAAGCTTCAGTCCATAAAGTAATCCAGCCCGGAGTAAAGATGATTTTCCACTACCAGAAGCTCCTAATACAGTGATTAAGCGCTGTTTATTTCCTAGCTTTTGAATTAACTGCTTTGTCAATGCTTCCCTTCCGTAAAACACCTCTGCATCTTCTTTATTCTCGCTAAAATACGACAGAGAACGATAAGGACATTTATCCTGAAAGCTTTTTTTAGGTAATCCAGTCGTTAGCAGAATTGCTCGTTGAGAATTAGCAATTAAGGGACGCTGACTTGTTTGCGCCATGCGCTTTTCGATATAATCTGCTAATTTGTGGCTATTTACAATCCCATCTGGATCGTTTTGGGGATTTAATCCTTCAAGTAACGCTTGTGTCAACAATCCCTGTTCGTGAGGAATTTCTACTCCAGTTTCATAGGAACGAGTGGCAGTAATTAAACAGTAATCTTTGTCTGTGGGAATATATCCGATCAATTCACCGCTATAACAACAATCTAGCCAAACAATCGCTCGTTTTACTTGGCTTTTTCGCAATTGCTCTCCCAGCCATCTCAGAGATATACCATAGATTTTTTCTTCAGGAAATGCATCGCTAGTCGCTAAAAAGACTTCTCTTTCCCCATTAATAGTGTGATACCATCCATGTCCTGAAAAGAAGAACAAAGCTGTTTCAGCGGGTGGGTTTGGCGGAGGAGGATTGAAGAGATTTGTAATTGCTTCTCGCAGTTCTTTCGCCTTGACAACTGCTTGAAGATCGTTTTGACTCTCTCCTTTTTGATTTGAGGTTTCTGGTAAACGCTGAACGCGAAAGGTTCTATAACCGTATTGTTCTATCTTTTCCGCAATTTTTTTCGCATCCTGTGTTGCTGCTGTTAGCGGTTTCAGTTTGCTAAAATCTGGATAGTAATTAATCCCAATAACTTGAGCTGTCCATTCAGATGCCATTTTCCTACTTCGCTAATGATTGGAACAGTTGTTGAAGCTAGCGGCGATCGCCCCTGACAATATTACACACCACAAATTAGAGATATTCTTCACTAGTTAACTTAAGTTTTACAGAAAAATCGGTTGCAAATCCTGCAATTTTTAGATTAAAAATTTGTTAAAACTTTGCAAAGTTAAAACTATGCGATCGTTTATACTAAATCGAGATAATGAAGCGATCTAAAAGTTTCGTTTAATTTGTAAAAATTAGCACGTAGAGTGGGTAAGGCTTACTTATTTTTTTATGCGAAGAATGTTATATCAAAGTTAGATTATTAACACCGATCGAGCATAAAAATACTG
This sequence comes from Chroococcidiopsis cubana SAG 39.79, assembly GCF_003991895.1. NCBI lineage: Bacteria > Bacillati > Cyanobacteriota > Cyanophyceae > Chroococcidiopsidales > Chroococcidiopsidaceae > Chroococcidiopsis > Chroococcidiopsis cubana. Next base: position 71,914 of record NZ_RSCK01000015.1, on the reverse strand, counting down.
AGGAAATAGCAACAATTGCTGTGCTAATCGATCTTTCAATTCCAATCCACGATTGATGAAACAGGCATCTATAGCCTTTTTCAATTCGATGAAATACAAGATCTGTAGGGGCGCACAGCTGTGCGCCCCTACGAATGTATCGCATTATAACGAGAATCGCTATAAGTCAATTCAAAGGTATTTTATTACTAGTTATAAAGTATACAGCTTAAATCCAAAGAACTGTTTTATACTTGCAAAATATCATAAAATAATCTCTTACGCGAACATAGATTCGATAACATTTATTTAACCAGGATTTTTCAGTAATCGCAGAGCTTAGGTTTGTTTACATTCAGCAGTAGTGAGTTTAAGGTTGAAACCTATGCAAAACAAGACTGACAGTACTGTAATAGCATTTCTCTTGGCGTTTCAAGACTTAAAAACTTCCCTGAGCAAACAAGAGAAGCAGAAACTTAAAGAAGTTGCGAAGCAATTAAACACTCAACCAAAAGCTTGGGAAAACTATACTAAAAAACTTTTACTGGAGATGATTGCTGCTAATTCTGAATTAGATCGTTCATTTCAATATTATAAAACTCGATTGGATAACATAAAACAACTGCCCAGTAATTTACTTCCTAATGAAGCTGAAACTAATAAGCTCAATGCTTTGGGTAGAACTGCTATGACTAAAGGCTTTAAGCCGAAAACCGAAGCTAGCGGATATGAAAGTCAAATCAATAATGTTGTTATCGTCGTTGGTAGTTCTGAAGCACCAGAAGAAACAGTTAAAAACATTAGCTTTTTAGAGAAAGTGAAAGAATTTTTGCAGTGACTAGTCTAAGTGAATTAATGTTTATCTTCCGAATCTCTCATGAGCGATTTAATCTATCCTACTCTCGATCTATTTATCTACGCTTTAAAAACTCCACTCAATGCAACTCATGAAGAAATCCAAAAAAATAAAATAGCCTTTTTATCTCAATTGCCGGATGGTACTCAAATTGAAGATTCTGACAGTGAAACTGAGCATTCTAAACTTACGAAGCCAGCTCAAATTGACTTCAAATCAAACGATGAGGAATTAGAAGGATACTACTATCCTGTCAGACTTAATGACACTTATGGCTTACAAATTGATTGTTCTGTTAAAAATCAAACCGATCCTCAACCAGCTAAATGTTTTAAAACTCTCAAAACTGAAATTGATAGCAGACATCATAAAGAACTAGCAGTCATTGGACAAACCTGGTTACTTTCTGGTTACCTATCCAAAGACTTATTTCAAAATCCTGAAGATATTGCCCAAGATTGCTATTATGCTTTATTTGAAGACAATAACTACCAACAAAAAAGTAGCGGTACTTTTTTAGGTAGCAGTATTTTTGAATTTTTGGGATCGCGAAATCTGGATCGGAATGAAAGTAGCGATCGCCACGTCGTTATTGCTATTTATTCCAACCGAGAAAGCGCCGAAAAAGCGGCGGAATTTTATTCAGATTGGATGGGTTTATTTTGCTATCGAAACAAAATTACTTGGGCTTATCGGCAAAGCCGTTTGGTCAAAGAATCTTTGATTAAGCATTATGGAAAAATTGAAGAAATTCGCAAGATCATCCACCAAAGCAACTACTGGCAGAAAAAACACAACTTTGCTGGTTCTCGTAAAATCTTAAACAATATTAGCGACACTCTTCAACAATATACTATCGATTTACTCAAACTTTCTTTCCAAAAACAAGTTATTGAAATTAATTTATCTAATTATCAAACTCGCTTAAATTTTATTCAAGAAAAAGCAGATCGAAACGATCGATTAGATTTCTTAGAAAAATTTAGCGATCTAGCTATCAAAAAAGATCTACTGCAACTTACTAAAGACATTGAGAATATGCAACTTGGGTTGCAACTGCTAAAAGATACAAGTAATGCAATTCGCAGTCGTGTTGAAGTTGAAAAATCCGAACGCGATCGCAATTTTCAAGAGTTTGTCGCTGTTGTAGGTGCTGGTGTAGCCACAGTATCTCTACTAAAAGAGCCTGTAAAAGATTGCAAAGATATTTTTAGTAAAACTGACATCTGCAATTACCCTTTCAGTTTCAGTCTTGCAATTGGTGTCCTCGTTGGTTTTGGATTTTGGTTGCTGAGAAAACGATTGCTATAGTAGAAAACTCTGGAGTATGTGGGGTATTGCCTTGAGTAGGCTTCTATAGCTGATAAAACTTGAAAAAGCCCTGAAAATATTGAGTTTCAAAGGTTTTAGTCAAAAAGCGGGTAGCGAGAATCGAACTCACATCAATAGCTTGGAAGGCTATGGAAAAGCTTTAATTTACAGGGGTTTCAGTCATTGAGCGAAAATTTTACCCCAACCCTACCCCAAAATACTTTTCTAAAAGCGTAACAAAAGAGTATTACGAGCAGGACTTGATGGTAAGCCCTCTTTTAAGCAAGGAAAAGAGAGTGATGGGCTGATGACACACAAATTACGAATCATTAACCCTTGAAAGTCTCTATGAGCAGCCAAGAAGTGGTGAAGCGAGACACCATTAAAGTCTATGATATTCAAGCTCCTAAATCGATTATTGATTTAAGTCTACGTCATCGGGAATAGATATCTCTATTGGAAAAAGTCCAAAATGCATTATTGGCAGAACAATCTATTTTGATTGACACAGGTGTTGATGTTTGCCCAAGTTGTGGTGCAAAACTGAAGAAGTTTGGATATAGAGAGTCAGATTTCCATGCGGTCTTCAGTGACCATAAGCTGCGCCTGCAAAAGCATATTTGTAGCGATGCCGAATGCAGATGGCAAAGTTCTCCCAGTATCAAAGCTCTATTTAGCACAAATATCCATCCTGATTTAGCCAAACTCCAGTGTGAGCAAGGGGCATTATATAGCTATCGTGAAGCCGAGCAGAACCTAGAGAAGTTAATAGGACTTACGCATTGACAGGAAATGGACTATGTGCATTCAAGCCCACCTGTGATTTAAGGTGTTCCGGAATAGTGCTCGGCGGCACTGCAAGATGGGTTAGAGATAGAGAATTCATACTGAACCAAGAGTCCTGCAGCAAAGTCGTTAGGCACTACAAAAAGCTAACCTGCTTCGCAGCACGAGCGCGTAGCTTGACAAGGCTTTGTTTTCCCGATTCCTAACCCACTCTCTTGAAAGGCTGACCGATTGAGCAACTTCCTTTCTTCTATGAAACTTCATCTCAATCTGGTATAAGGTGTGCCAGAAGCGGTAGAGTTCCTCTACTGGCTTGTTACACCGTCTTTTCAACTTTGATCGATTGGTTCATGGCCATTGCCTCTTGTGCTTGTTGTGCAACCCTCGCGTTTTCGAGCCTCACCGCAGTAGAACAGGTTGCGCGTCGATGCGAACGCGAAAGAGCGTATACGGCTTTTGGCGCAAGTCTTTTCCCTTTTGGTATCTCGCCTGACGATGCAACTGATTGGCTGTGACGTAGAGGTATCCATCTGCCGCAACGGACATCGTATCGGGCCACAGAAGGCGGGGGTCGTGTACTACCGTTTCCCACTCTCCATCAGAACGGCGACGCAGAACCGCATTATGCTCGTAGTTCGTCGAGTAAATATACCCTGCCGCGTCTGTTTCGAGTCCATCGGAAGCACCGCCCCTGTCTCCTTCATCAATTACGGTTGCAGCAACAGCGCTATCGTCAATCGAGCGATCCACGAGTGCATCAATGGCAACACTGTAGAGCCGTCGGCTAGCAAGCGGGCAGTAGTATAGGCGTGACCCGTCTGCACTTATGGCAATCCCATCTGACCCCATTGTGATTGGCTTGGTCTTCCCGTCCGGCTGACGTTCCAACAGTGGACGACCCTCGACGATTGGGCGGAAATTGGATAGCGCCTCAGCCTTTGTAGATGGATGATCGTGCAGCTTGCGCCAGCTCGCGCCTGATGCCAAATCTACTACAATAATTCCGTTTGCCCCTTGGTCAGACGAATCCGTAATGAATGCTATGCCTTCGGTACCGCGCCGTAGGTCGAAGCGGACATCGTTCAGGTAAGTGGTAGGCAGGGCGACATCTTGGGGAAAGAGGATTGTTTTGATCACGCGATCGCTCGTCAAATCCACACAGACGAGCTTCGGTCCACCATACTGCGTCGGCTGGAACATCGGACTACCCGTGTCGAGAATCCATAGGCGATCAACCGGATCGACAACCACACTTTGCACAGATACAAGCGTCCCAGCGAGGTCATTCGGGTTGGTACGATTGAACGCCTCGTCAGGGTAAGCCACAGGACAACCTTCCCGGATTTCCGCCACGGTGAATGCGACCTCATCACCCCACTTCGGAAAATTGACGAAGATGCGCCCCTGATGTGACACTGTCACGCCGGTTAGCATTGCGCCATCAAAGTGAGCAACTGTCTCCAGCGTGCCTAACGACTCATCGGTGGGTAACTTCTGCAACTGACTAACCATTTTTCTATGTCTCCGCTAAACGTCGGTTGTTTGAATCTCGATTCCGTCTGCTCCACGCTCGTTTACCCTGGCTTGCTTCTCCCTTGCCGCCAGCTAGATTGTGTGAGCTTACTGTTCCAATTTCCCAGCCGCGTTCGGCTGCTCTCCGGGCTTGTAGCGTGGCTTGGGCTGCGGTAGCAGGAAGAAGGCGACGCACAGCAGCGCGATGGCCACTCCGACGCGCGGCACCACGACCGCGACCGGAACTGCGGCGATCTGGATCAGCGTCGCACTGCCGTAGCGGCGCGTCATCTGCCGGAGGAAATCGGGTGCGAGCCGTTCGTCCATCACCCGACGGCCCGGCTTTCCGTAGAACCACTTCGCCATCCAGGTGCAGGCGGTCAGGGCAAGACCAGCAACCAGGGTCACTGACGCGACGGGCTCGAAGCCCGTGCCGAGGTGGAAGCACCAGACGCGGATTGGATAAGGAATGACGACGATTGCCAGTAGGAACAGGAGGTTGAGCGCGCCGAACCAATGATCAGTCTTCGCGTAAATGCGACCTGAATAATGGTGCTGCAGCCAGTAGGCACCGATCACGACATAACAAAGAACCAGCGCGAAATATTCGCGCCACTGCTCGGCCATGGCGCTCGCCAGGTCGCTGTAACCATGCGGACCCTCGGGCGATCCGGGGACCTTGATCTCGACGATCAGCAGGGTCAACGCGATTGCGAAAACCGCGTCGCTGAACCCCTCAAAGCGGTCGAGCCCGCGCTCGGCACCGTGCGTTTCCGCGTTGTTGCGTTGGTTAGGCCCTTTGCGTAGAATCATGTGAGTCGTGTCTCCCATGCAGAAGCCGATCCTCGCGGCGCAGCCGTCGCTAAAGTAGTCAGGCTATAAACATAAATCACCCTAGGGGCGCGTAATTTTTGTAGGACGATCTCCTAAGCCCTTAACTAGTGCCAAGGCCCCAGCGCGGCTCAAGAGTCTGGCGATCGCTTTCGGGTAGGCAGTCCAGCAATCCTCCAACCTGCTTAGATAGGAGCGATTGAACGACCAATGATGCTGGACTGGCTGAATCATCAGCAATTCTAAGGTTGCCTCACTGAGATTTCAGGTACTCTGGCCTGGCTTGAGTACGACCTTGATGCAGTGATCCTTTTTGTGCTTAAAGATCTCGTAACCATCCGGGGCTTGCTCTAGCGGTAAGCGGTGGGTAATCACAAACGAAGGATCGATATCGCCGTTCTGAATGTGCTCCAGTAGCGGGGTAAAATACCTGTGAACGTGGGTCTGTCCCGTTTTCATGGTCAAGGCTTTGTTCATAAAAGCCCCCATGGGAATCTTGTCTACAAAACCACCATAAACACCAGGAACGGACACAGTGCCTCCTTTACGACAGGCAAGGATCGCCTGCCGCAAAGCAGGGGGACGATCGGTTTCTAAACGGACTGCTTGTTTCGCTTTGTCGTATAGTCCCTCCAGTCCCATACCGTGGGCTTCCATCCCCACTGCATCCATCACGGCATCAGGGCCACGACCTCCCGTCATTTCTTTGAGGGCTTCCCCAACATCAACCTGTTCAAAATCGAGGACTTCTGCCCCGCCGTCTTTTGCCATCTGGAGGCGTTCAGGCACACGGTCGATCGCAATTACCCGTTCTGCTCCCAACAAAAAAGCGCTGCGAATCGCAAATTGAGCAACCGGTCCACAGCCCCAGATAGCGACAATGTGACCCGGTCGAATATCACAGTTTTCCGCTGCCATATATCCAGTGGGAAAGATATCCGAAAGGAACAGTACCTGTTCGTCTGTTAACCCGTTGGGAATCTTGCATAGACCGACATCAGCATGAGGAACGCGGGCATATTCTGCTTGACCGCCTGCGTAGCCCCCCAACATATGGGAGTAGCCAAAAATGCCTGAGGGTGAATGTCCCATAATCGCTTCTGCCATAAAGGCATTGGGATTGGTGTTGTCGCACAGGGATGTTAGCGATTGTTTGCAGAAGAAGCAGTGACCACAGGCGATCGGGAATGGATTGACGACGCGATCACCCACCTTAATTCGCTTAACTTCACTACCGACTTCAACGACTTCTCCCATAAATTCATGCCCGAGAATGTCGCCCTGCTCCATCGTCGGAATAAATCCATCGTAGAGGTGTAAATCAGACCCACAAATTGCGGTTGACGTAATTTTGATCACAGCATCTCGTGGGTTAATAATTTTGGGATCGGGGACCGTGTCAACTCCCACTTTATTAGCCCCTTGCCAACAGACTGCTTTCATGATTTTTCTCCATTGTTTGTAGTGAGATGAGCCACTAGGTGGGCTGCAACATTACTTTGATGCATTGGTCTTGCTTGTGCTTGAACATTTCAAAGCCCTGCAACAAGCTGCTTTCATCGTGATTAGTCCTTTGAGTTACGGCGACCCGATGGCTGACCATCGTTTGTGGCAATTTCGCCTGCTTCCATCAGCATTTTGAAGCGGGCAAGATCATCTCCAATTTGCTGTTTTGGGTTTTCGCCAAACAGCTTGGAAATCGCATCTCCAACGACTCCAGCAGGTGCATCATAGGTTGTGGTGACTTTTACCTCAGTCCCTCGATCGCCAGGAGCCGGTTGAAAGTGAACCGCACCAGAGTTCGCAATGTCTGCCCCTTCCACCGAAGTCCAGGCAATCACTTCATTCGGGCGATCTTCAGTGATTCTGGCGTCCCATTCAATGCTGTTGCCCATCGGTGCGCTCGTCACCCAGTGCGATCGCCCATCGTCATAGACATTTACACTTTTAAGATGCCTGGTAAAGCGTGGTAAGTTTTCTAAGTTGTGCCAGAAGCGGTAAAGATCTTCTGCGGATTTTTCAATGGTTACCGTTTTTTCGACTTTAATTGGTTGGCTCATGTCTATTGTCTCCCGTGCTTGCTGTATAGTGCTTTGTTTATCGCAGTTGGACAAATTTGTTTGTCCAAACTCTAATACTAGGAGCGGAGAACAGTGTAGGATAAAAGCTTATTAGCGAGAGGTATGTAGAAGTCTCTTGAAAAAATTTACCCTTCGTATCAGCCTTCTAGACTACTAAAAAAATTAACTACTACAAATCAACACCTGAACCTTAAAGCTTTCAACTAAACCTAACCTCTAACTAAAGGAGGTACTATCGGCTGTGGTATATCGATCCTATAACCTACAAGTAGTGGACAAACACCATCGGCAGCTGGTTAATAAAACTTGTGTCATCTCTGCCAAAGATGACAAGTTGCAAACGATCGAGAATTATGTGATTAATGCTGCTCTTAAGCAGGGCATATCTCAAGACACACATCTGATAGCTTTAGCGGATGGAGCCAACAATTGCTGGTCTGTATTAGAAGTACTACAACCGTATTGTGCTAGCAGTGAGTATATCCTAATTAGCAAGAAATTTCAGAGTGTCAAGCAAGCTTTAGAAGAGACTTTTGCGGAATCCTTAGATAGTGCTAAATGGAAACTTTGGTATGGAGAGTCCCCAGAAGCATTGCTAAAGCTAGCATTACTTCGGGTAACATCAGTGATGAGCACAAAAAGTTTAAACTAGTTGAACTCTATAATAACATCGAGAGTAATCAAACTTACTCTTGTTAATTATTAAGCGCGGGCGCAAGCCAATCAAACTTACACTAGTCAGGTAGCCGAATCACAAATTAAATCATTAATTAATGCCCGACAGAAAAGATCAAAAAAGATGCAGTGAACCAGAGAAGGTGCTCATCAAGTCTTACAAATCAGGGCAAAGATGGAAAGTCAAGAGGCTCTCCCGCAAAACAGGTGATAAATTTTTCTAATATGAAAAGCAAGCTAGTAGCCGTTCGCGAAAGTTGTGAAAATTTACGAAGCCGTAAGCTTGCCGTTTAATCAGTTTAATTCGATTGTTAATTCCCTCCATGACTCCATTGGTTGTTCGGTTCCGAAAATAGTTGCAAATCCCATCTAAATGAGTCCGAATTGTTGCCACAACCTGACTATAAATGGTTCGTGCTTTATGCAACCACTACTCAATCTGCTCCTTGCCCTCCTCAACTGTTAGCAGTTTCTCGTAAATCGCACGGAATTCCTCTTTCCACTGATATGCCCGTCTCAACCGCTTTGAGCGATGTAGAATCTCCTCTAATTTTTGGGTTTCCTCTTGGGTCAAATCCAAGCCATTCTTCCACAAAAGAAACTTGCTTCTACGGTCAAATATACCTACCTGTTTGCGAATCTTATTTAACTCTTCATTCACTACTTTCATCACATGAAAACGGTCAATGACAATTACTGCGTTGGGAAATACTGCTTGAACAACTTTAGGAAACCCTCCCCACATATCCACGCTCACCTCCTCAATTTGTTCGCGTACCCGTAATGGTTGCTGAATCAGGGTTTCAATGATAACTTCCTGCCGATGACTATCGATGACTTCTATTAACTTCCCAGCTTTAATGTCTCCGATAACCGTAACGAAGTTTTTATGCCCTTTGCGCTTGCTGATTTCATCGATTCCAATCCGCTTGACCCCTGACCATCCATCGTTTTTTTCTGAGCGTATTGATGCTTAAAGATGCCTTGAATCCGCTCGAATGTTAGTCCCTCTGCTCGACTAACTTGCTCAATACTTGAGAGTTGTACTTGCTGATAAATATACTCTTCATAGCGCCCTTGTATATTGCCGTCCTTCATTCATGAAAGGTAGAGATTCGGTAAAATACTGCTGACACTCACGGCAATAAAACTGGCGACGGGGAACTTTTAAGTATGTGGCTTGACCAAATACAGATAAATCTCGAATTAAAATCGGGCGATTTTGATGAAGTTCTTCACTAATTTTTTGGCAATGAGGACAACTAGCTGCTTCCGTTAAAAAACGCAACTTCAAATACACTTCATTCGGCTGTTGAGCGCAGCTTTCAACTGTTACATTCGGCAGATTTAGCAATATATCAAGATGCAAGTCCATTTGAATACATACTTTTGAAAGTATTCTATTATACAGTTTTCACCTTAGTTCCGGAAGAACCAGTCAAGAATGGAAGCAGCAATGGCAAGCAACAGTGCTATCTGCCCTAGGAGCAGCAGGTTAGAATTGGCAAGATAATACTCTTTTGTTACGCTTCCTTTCAAGTTCATATCGCCAAACCTGTAAAGCCAGAGGCGTTAGTGGGGGCGAGCGCTAACCTAATCAGCACGGCTGGCAAGCGCTAATCTGATCGGCTGGCATTGGAAGCAGGTATCGCACTGTCTAAAGAGTGCTTGTATCATAGTAAATTGAGCAAGCAATTCTCAGAAGTAAAAATTTTTATCTGCTGAAGTTCTTTTGTACTGCTGTCTTGGGGTGAGAATCTTGAGAAACTGTATAAGTCATGAAAATCAGCGGGTAGGAGGAAGCCAAGATAAAATCCATGAGTGACGAGAACTTTAGAGAATATATTCAACTGATTCATCAGCAAATAGCAGTTCTGCACAATTACATGACGCAGTTATCTCCCCCGCTACAAAAAAAGGTGACTGAAGCTCTAGAGGAGATTGCTGTTGCTCTGGAAAATCTCCAACTGTATATAGAGGAGATGCAGACGAGTTTGGAAGCATCAGCCGTCGTTGAGGAGGAGCTTTTCGGGCAAAATCAACAAGCGATGCAAGAGCGTCAGTATTATTACGATTTGTTTCAATTCAGCCCAGATGCTTATTTGGTGACCGATAGCAATGGAGTCATCCTAAAAGCTAATCGGGCGATCGCTACACTACTACATGTGCCACAAAACTATCTGGTTGGTAAACCACTCGCTGTTTATATTGCACAAAGCGATCGCATGAGCTTTCGCGCTCTTCTCAACCAGCTTCCTTTTGTCAGTGACGTGCAAAATTGGGAGATAAACCTATACCCAAGAGGCGATAACTCGTTTGCAGCGCTTTTGAAAGTGGCGCTTGTCCGCGATGATGCTGGTGCGATCGAGGCATTGCGAATTGGCGTGCATGACATTAGCGAGTACAAGCAGGTTGTTACTCAACCCGCCTTTGCACTTAACCGCGAAGATATCCCAACTGAAGTAACTACTCCCCTCACCGTACTGCCACAAGCCCTTGACGGCTTACAGGTTCTTGTGGTAGATGACGAAGCCGATGCCCGCGAATTTTTTACCGCTGTTTTGGAGTCACATGGTATTCGCGTAACGGCAGTAGCAACCGCCGCAGCTGCGTTAGAGGCAATGGAGCAATTCCATCCCGATGTTTTAGTTAGCGACATTCGGATGCCCTATGAGGATGGGTATAGCTTGATTAGCAAAGTGCGGGAACTGGAAGCCAAGAAAGGATGGCATATTCCGGCGGCTGCGCTTACCGCCTATCTAGAAGAGGATCGCTCAAAAGCACTGGCAGCTGGATTTGAGTCGCATCTGCACAAGCTAGCTCAACCTACAGAGTTGATTGAAATGGTGACTCGATTGGCTGGACGCGCTTCTACAAGCACAAGTGCGATTCGTTCAACTGACTGAAAAATCAACATTTTTATTCAGGAGAAGGCACGACAATGACCCCCCAAGCCCAATATAATTCTTTGTCTGAGACGATTTTTGCAGGTGGGGGCGAGATGGGTGCATTGATGCGATCGCACGACTGGTCGCAAACGCCGTTGGGTCCGGTCGAGTTTTGGTCGCAAAGTTTGCGAACAGCCGTGAGTATATGCTTATTGTCTACATCTCCCCTTTGTGCGCTCTGGGGGCGCGATTTAATCCTACTCTATAATGACGGCTATCGCCCGATTATTGCCAAACATCCTCAATCGCTGGGTCGTTCAATTCAGGAATGGTCAGAGTGGCACAATCTGCGTCCTATCGTTGAAAGCGTCCTCCAGACGGGACAACCCACCTATTTTGAAAACAACCGACAGTTGATTAACCGCAATGGCTGTCTTGAGGAAGCTTACTTTACCTTTTTCTGTAGTCCTATTCGCGATGAGACGGGTGAGGTCGCAGGTATTTTTCAACAGGCGGTTGAAACAACGGTACAAGTCGTGAGCGATCGCCGCCTGCGGACGTTACGTGAATTAGGTGCCCAGGCAGCAAACACAAAGACTGTGGACGAAGCGTGCCAGATTTCCGCCAGAGTGCTAGCCAATAACCCTCGCGACACTCCCTTTGCACTCATTTATCTACTCGATGGCGATCGCGCCTCAGCGCAACTAGTGAGTACAACCAATTTAGCTGCTGGAACCCCTGATAGCCCCAGTACTATTGAGTTTTCTACAGTGACAGCCGATTGCTGGTCGCTGAACTCTGTTTTAGCAACTGGGCAAAGCCGAGTTATAGAAAATTTAGTCGCTCGATTTGAACCGCTTCCAGGTGGTGCGTGGTCTCAATTGCCAAACAGTGCGATCGTCCTGCCGCTTAAGCGACCTGAACAAGCAATCTTAGGGTTTCTGATTGTTGGGATTAGCCCTTTTAGACCACTTGATGACGATTACCGAGGCTTCTTTGATTTGGTTGCCGGACAGGTAACAACCGCGATCGCCAACACCTTGGCTTACGAGGAAGGGCGCAAATGGGTGGAAGAAGCGTTGTGCGAATCGGAGGGGAAATATCGTACGCTGTTCAATACGATGGACGAAGGCTTTTGCATTTTGCAGTTGATCTTCGACGAGGAGCAAAAGCCCATCGACTACCGTTATATCGAGATCAACCCGGTCTTTGAGAAGCAAACCGGGATGAAGAACGCCCTCGGAAAAACCATTCGCGAGCTTGTGCCAGATATGGAGCCGTTCTGGTTTGACATCTACGGTAAGGTCGCCCTTACCGGTGAGCCAACCCACTTTGAAGATCATGCCGTAGCGATGGATCGGTGGTTTGACGTTAACGCCATCCGCATTGGTGAGCCGCACGAGCGCAAGGTAGGGGTACTTTTCAACGACATCACCGCTCGCAAGCAGGCAGAAGCAGCGATGCGGGCATTTTTCAGTAATGTGAGTCATGAGTTTCGTACCCCCCTGACCCTGTTACTGAGTTCTATTCAAGAGACCTTGAGCGATCGCACCTATCCTCTGACTCCTACCCAACAGGAGCAGCTGCAATTGGCGGATCGAAACGCGATGAGGCTGCTGAAGCTCGTCAATACCCTGCTTGACTTTTCACGCATCGAAGCGGGTCGCGTGGAAGCAGTTTACGAGCCGACGGATCTAGCAACTTTTACGGCAGAGCTAGCAAGTGTGTTTAGGTCTGCCATCGAGCGGACTTCTTTGCACTTAGCGATCGATTGTCCTCCCCTGCCTGAGCCGATCTACGTCGATCGAGAAATGTGGGAAAAGATTGTTCTCAATTTGATCTCAAACGCTTTCAAATTCACGTTTACAGGTGCGATTACCGTTCGCCTGCATCAAGTCGGCGATTGGGTTGAGCTAGCGGTACAAGACACGGGCATTGGTGTTCCAGCCGCAGAAATTCCACGTCTGTTTGAACGATTCCATCGGGTCAAAGGAGCGCAGGGACGGACATTTGAAGGATCGGGGATTGGTTTATCGCTGGTGCAAGAATTGGTAAAACTGCATGGTGGAACGCTTAAGGTTAGCAGTGTTGAGGGGGAGGGCAGTTGCTTTAGCGTATTTATTCCAACTGGGCGTGCTCATCTCCCCGCTGAGCGGATTGGGGCAAATCGCACGATTACCTCAACCGCAATAGGAGCGTTTCCCTACGTCGAGGAAGTATTGCAGTGGCTACCCCAAGAGGATTTGAGATTGCCGATTGCAGACTTTGGATTAGATCGCAACTCAAACGAGCAGACTAAGAATCTAAAATCCCAAATCCCAAATCCCAAATCCCAAATTCTCCTGGTAGATGACAACGCCGATATGCGTGACTATTTGAAGCGGTTGTTAAGTCAACGCTGGCAGGTGGAAACAGCAGCAAATGGCGCGATCGCCCTTAACTTAATCCAACAACAACTCCCCGATCTGGTGCTGACCGATGTGATGATGCCAGAGATGGACGGGTTTGCGTTGCTAGAAGCATTGCGTGCTGACCCTGTAACCAAAAGTATTCCGATTATTCTACTATCGGCACGGGCGGGAGAAGAAGCAACAATCGAAGGACTGGAAGCGGGGGCAGATGATTACCTGATCAAACCCTTCTCCGCCCGCGAACTGGTGGCGCGAGTAGAGACGCAACTACAAATGTCACGCCTGCGCCAGGAGCAATCCGCCAACCGCCTTAAGAATGAGTTTCTCATGACCGTAACTCACGAACTGCAAGCCCCACTTGCCGCGATTCTCGGTTGGGCGCGCTTATTACAAACAAAACCTTTTGACCAAACCAAGATAGCTCGTGCATTGGCAACGATCGAGCGCAACGCCACAATTGAAGCAAAACTGGTGAAAGATTTGCTGGATGTTTCTAGCATTCTCTCTGGAAAGTTACGCTTGAAGCCTCAACTCGTCGATTTGGTTTCTCTAGTACAAAACGTTGTGACAACATTCCGTGAAGCAGCCGGGGCAAAGACAATTCAACTAGGCGAGACAAGATCGAATGTTACACTAGGTAATGTTTTGGCAGATGGCGATCGCCTGCGACAAGTAATTGCCAATTTGCTGGACAATGCAATCAAATTTACACCTAAAGGAGGACAAGTAGACATCCGGCTAGAACACCTTAACTCTGTTGCTCAAATTACCGTTACCGATACTGGAATTGGCATTGCTCCTGAGTTTCTCCCCCAAGTTTTCGATCGCTTTAGTCAAGCTGAAGTACCCAGCCGTCATTCTCCTGGAGGTGTGGGAATTGGCTTGGCGATCGCCCGTCACTTAGTTGAATTACACCACGGTACGATCGAAGCAGCGAGCGAGGGAGAAGGACGCGGGGCAACCTTTACCGTCAAGCTGCCATTAGTTTGACAGTGTAGGTAATATGGCAAAAGACATTTTTCATGATACCGTCAAGCTCGCACTGCAAAAAGATGGCTGGATAATTACCCACGACCCCTATCGCCTGCGCTATGGCATTGCCGATATTTACATCGATCTTGCGGCAGAGGAAGCGATCGCTGCCGAAAAAGCAGGGCGTAAAATCGCAGTTGAAGTGAAAAGCTTTGTGTCAGGTTCAACAATCTCCGAATTTCATACTGCCCTTGGACAATTCTTAAACTATCGCATTGCCTTAGAAGCTTCAGAAGAGCCAGACCGCATTCTTTATCTAGCGGTTCCCAGGGATGTATATCAAACTTTTTTGCGCTTCGAGCCAGCCAAAACAGCAATAAACCGCTACGACGTTCGGTTGATTATTTATAATTCAGATCGGGAGGCGATCGAGCAATGGATCGAGTAAACCAATATCGCCAAATTTTACGTGATTTCTTGCAAGATTTTGCCGCTGACGATCCGGAGGCTCAATTGATTTTTGACGAGCAGCGCGATCGCTATCTTGTCATGCACAATGGTTGGCGCAACGACTACCGCATCTATGGTTGTGCCATGCAGCTAGACCTGATTGAGAGTAAAGTTTGGATTCAGCACAACAGCACTGAAATTGTCATCGATCGAGAACTAGTTCAGCGTGGCATTGCACCCCAGGATATTGTTTTAGGATTTCGAGCGCCTAAAGTGAGAGAACGCCTTGCTGCTTTACAAAAAAATATTGGCAGCAAGCCTTGAGATAAGGAGTGATGTTAAATCAAGAGTATGTGAATTAACTGAATGAGTTAGCAAACAGGCAAATTGAGAAAGCAATTTACCTTTTTGCTTGCGGAAAACACAGAAATGAATGCGCAATTTACCTAAGTGAGAAAGCAATTAGACAAATTGAGAAAGCAAGGAGTCTTTTTGCTAAATGCTATTACAGTTTACGTTTAAAGGAAAGGTAGTAGAAGTTGGTTTGTACTACTTTTGATTTTCAAGCGTCCAACAGTAACGGAGATACAATTGAAGTAGCAAGCGATGGAGAAGGGTGCGGCGCAACTTTTATTGTCAAGCTGCCGTTAGTAGCTTCTGCCGAATCGAACGATAACGCCCAAACACTGTAGCAGTAAGAACAATGCAGCGACCTCGACCGGAGACAGTGACGCTAGATGATATTTTAATTACCGAGGAGATATCGCGGCGATCGCCCCGTCCCCCTAATTGGCAGGCAGAAGCCCAGGCGATGCAACCGCTGGCACGGCAGATGGCGCGCGATTCGGAAAGCCTGCTGCAAACTTTGGTAGAAATCACCCTGGAGCTATGTCTGGCGGGGACAGCAGGCGTGAGCTTGCTAGAAACGAGCGACGAGGAAGAAGTCTTTCGCTGGAGTGAATTAGCTGGAAGATTCACACACGATGGCTTGATTCCCCGCAACTTTAGCCCTTGTGGGGTTTGTGTCGATCGCGGCACACCGCAGTTTTTTTCTCATCCTGAACGGTATTTCACGTATCTTCAAGATGCGAACACCCCGATCGTTGAAGCCTTACTCTTGCCCTTGATTGCTGATGACCATGCGTTCGGCGCGATTTGGATTATGTCGCACGACGAGCAACGGCATTTTGACGCAGAAGATGTGCGGGTGATGACAAGTTTGGCAGACTTCACCGCCGCAGCCCTACTCTTGAAACAGCAACAAACGAGGGAATTGCTGGCTATCAACGCGGCTTTGGAGGCAAAAGTTGAGGAACACAGACAGGCAGAAGATCGCGCACGGGCTTTAATCTCGAATCTTCCTGGTGGGGCTGCTTTTGTTGTCGATCGCGATCTCCGCTATTTGCTGGCGGAAGGAGAAGCTTTATCCGCAGCCGGATTCAAACCCAAAGATTTCATCAGACGAACAATTTTCGAGGTGTTGCCGCCCGAATTAACGACGAATTATGAGATGTTGTACCGTAAGGCTCTTGCTGGCGAGTCGTTTGAGCACGAACACAACGCTCACGATCGCTTCTATATCTCACGAGGAAAACCGCTGCGTTCTCCAAATAACGAAGTATATGCAGTGCTTGCTGTTTCTTATGACATTAGCGATCGCAAAATTGCCGAAGCAGCGATCGCGGCAGACCTTAAAGATACACAACTGTTGCGTGATCTGAGCGCACGGCTCGTCACTGAGGATGACATTCAGGCGATTTATCAAGAGATTGTGGCAACGGCGATCGCCCTCACCCGCGCAGATGCCGGATCGATCCAAATTCTGGATGAAGCGACACAAGAGCTGGTGCTGCTGACTACACAAGGCTTTGAGCGAAATATGATAGATCGCTTCTATCGCGTCAACGCGGGTTCAAACACGCCTTGCGGTATGGCATTGACAACGGGTGAGCGCACCTTCGTGGATTTCGATGTGCCAGAGAGCGAAGACCCGCATGCGGAAATGCGACTGCACCGTGAGGAGGGTTATCTCTCGGCACAGTCCACCCCGCTGATTGCCCGTTCGGGCAAAGCGATCGGCATGGTTTCGACTCACTGGCGCAAACACCATCGACCGAGCGATCGCGAACTACGGTTTCTCGATTTACTTGCCCGCCAAGCCGCTGACTTGATCGAGCAGCGACAAGCGGAAGCCGCCCTGCGTGAGAGTGAAGCGCATTTCCGCGCCCTCGCCAACGCCAGCTCGGACATTGTGTATAGAATGAGCGCGGATTGGTGCGTCATGTACCATCTCGAAGGCAAGCAGTTTATCGTCAGCACCGTAAATCCACAGCGTACCTGGCTCGATCAATATATTCCCGAAGATGAACAGCCGCAGGTGTGGGCTGCGATTGAGTCAGCCATCCAAACCAAAAGCAATTTTGAACTAGAACACCGCGTTTTTCGAGAAGACGGCACGATCGGCTGGACGTTTTCGCGTGCCATTCCGTTGCTGAATCCGCAGGGTGAAATTATTGAATGGCTCGGAGCCGCGAGTGATATCACTGAACGCAAGCGAATGGAAGCCGCATTGCGTGAATCGGGGGAAAAGTATCGATCGCTGTTTGAGTCGATCGATGAAGGCTTCTGCCTGTTTGAAATGATTTATGACGAAACCGGAAAGGTGGTTGATTGCCGTTTCTTGGAAGTCAATTCGGTCTTCGAGCAGCAGACGGGACTCGAAAACGTGGTTGGCAAGCTGGGTAGTGAGATTACCCCAAACACTGAAAGCTACTGGTTCAAAACCTATGACGAAGTAGTCAAAACGGGCAAACCGCAGCGAATTGAAAATTACAACCAAGCGACCGAGCGCTAGTATTCGGCTTACGCTTCGCGGGTTGGCAGTGTGGGCAGTCGTCAAGTCTGCACCGTTTTTAACGACATTACCGAGCGGAAACAGGCAGAAGCACAACTGCGCCGTGCTGCCGAACTCGATGCCTTTCGGGTGAAGTTGTCGGATGCTTTGCGATCGCTCTCCGATGCCGTTGAAATCCATGCAGCAGTGACGCGCATCGCCCTGAACTTCTTTGGGGCAGACCGATGTTACTACTGCGAAATCATTGACGGCAACGCCATCATTCGGCGAGATGCTGCCCGCGAAGGTTTGCCCTCCGTTGCGGGGGTCTATCCCCTCAGCGACTTCCCTATCTTCAAAGCGGTAATCGATGCGGGTCGTCCTTTGGTGGTTGAGGATGCCCATACGACAGACGTACTGGATGAGGCGTTGAGGCAACTCTGTTGTGAGATGCAGGTGATTTCCTTTCTAAATGTGCCTGTCATCAAGGAGGGCAAGCCTGCTGGTGTTCTCTGTATCACCCAATCCACGCCGAGAAACTGGATCGCATTGGAAACGGAACTGGCGCAAGAAACCGCCGAGCGGATCTGGGCTGCCGTCGAACGCGCCCGAGCCGAAGTAGGGTTGCGCGAATCCGAAGTGAAATATCGATCGCTGTTCGAGTCGATGAACGAGGGGCTGGCGATCAGCGAGCTTGTCCGTGACGAGAGTGGTCGCGCTGTGGATGCCCGTTATCTTGAACTCAACCCAGCCTATGAGAGACAGACAGGATTTGACCGGAGCAGCGCCCTCGATCGCTTAGTGAGTGAAATCTTTCCAACCTACTACTGCACCTGGTTGGAGAATGTTGAGCGCGTCCTTAGAACTGGACAGCCGGAACGCTTTGAACAGTTCGTTCCAGACAATCAGAAGTGG
Organism: Chroococcidiopsis cubana SAG 39.79; assembly: GCF_003991895.1. Taxonomy (NCBI): domain Bacteria; kingdom Bacillati; phylum Cyanobacteriota; class Cyanophyceae; order Chroococcidiopsidales; family Chroococcidiopsidaceae; genus Chroococcidiopsis; species Chroococcidiopsis cubana. The sequence goes on along the minus strand of NZ_RSCK01000015.1, from coordinate 53,414 downwards.
TTTGCTTTTCACGTCACTCCTTTTGGCGGAGCAGACGGTTTCACGGTGCTCTACGACGACATTACTGAGCGCAAACGCCAAGAACAAGAGCAGGCGTTTCTGCTCAGGCTCAGCGACGCATTGCGCCCGATTGCCGATCCGGTCGAGGTGCTGCGAACCGCAATGGACCATGTGGCGGATCATTTCGAGGTCGATAGCGCGGTCTATCACGAGTTCGATGCGGACAGTGAATGCGTTGTGACGCGGGAGGGACGCACGAACTCGCGCATCGTGATGCCATCCCTGTGGCGACTGCAAGACTTCGGATTTTATGATGATTTGATTGCCGGACGGACGATCTATTACGACGACACGGAAACTGATCCACGGTTGCAAGACAGCCGCGAGTCTTATCGCGCGGCGAGAATCCGCGCGGGCGTGGGTGTCGCCTTGATCAAACGCGGACGACTGACCGCTATGCTCGGAATCACGCACAGCGAACCACGCCACTGGATCGATGCCGACTTGCGGCTGCTCGAAGAGGTTGCCGAGCGCACCTGGGCGGCGGTCGAACGCGCCCGCGCCGAAGAAGCGCTGCGCGAATCGGAAATTCAGCGAGTTCGAGAACAATCTGCCCGCGAACAAGAACGCCAACGCGCCGAAAATCTAGCAGAACTCGATCGCGCCAAAACCCTCTTCTTCAGCAATGTTTCTCACGAGTTCCGCACCCCTTTAACGCTATTGCTCGCGCCCTTGCAAGATGCCTTGAGCGATCGCGTCAATCCCGTTGCTCCCCCTCAACGGGAACGACTGGAACTGGCGCATCGAAACGCGATCAGGCTGCTGAAACTGGTCAATACCCTGCTCGACTTCTCGCGCATCGAAGCTGGACGCATGGAAGCAGTCTACGAACCGACCGATTTGGCAATGTTCACGACGGAGCTAGCCAGCGTATTCCGTTCTGCGATCGAGCGGGCAGGGCTGCGGCTAATTGTCGATTGCCCACCGTTGCCAGAACCCGTGTATGTCGATCGCGAGATGTGGGAAAAAATTGTCCTTAACCTGCTTTCCAACGCCTTTAAGTTTACCCTAGAAGGCGAAATCGCCGTTAGACTGCATCAGGCTGATAGCGATCGCGTCCGGTTACAAATACAAGATACAGGCACAGGAATTGCGCCGGAAGAACTGCCCCATCTGTTCGAGCGATTCTACCAGGTACGAGGAGCACAAGCACGGACACATGAAGGATCTGGGATTGGTCTAGCCCTAGGGTATGAACTAATTCGACTGCATGGTGGCAGCGTAGACGTAAGCAGTGTTGTGGGACAAGGAACCTGCTTCACCGTCACAATTCCTTTAGGCACAGCGCACCTGTCTAGCGATCGCCTACGTCGAGTCGTAGGCGATCGTAACACAGCAACACGCACTCTAGCATCAACCGCGATCGGTGCAGCACCCTATGTTGAAGAGGCAGAGCGTTGGCTACCAGCAGATTCAGCTCCCCCCCAGCCCTCCGAAGAGCGGGGGAAAAATATAGTAAAAGTCCCCCTTGTCAAGGGGAATTTAGGGGGATCTCTGGGGTTACAGACAGATGCTACATTCCCTTCTGCTCGCATTCTCCTGGTCGATGACAATGCCGATATGCGCGATTACCTGACAAGAATATTAAGCGAATACGTCCAAGTCGAAGTAGTTGCGGATGGAGCAGCGGCGCTGGCGGCGGTTCAAGAACGAGTGCCAGATCTGGTGCTGAGTGATGTGATGATGCCAGGACTAGACGGCTTTGCATTGCTAAAAGCATTGCGTGCCGACCCACAAACCAGAGAGATTCCCATCATTCTGCTTTCTGCCCGTGCCGGAGAAGAATCGATCGTAGAAGGGTTGGAAGCGGGAGCGGACGATTATCTAATCAAGCCCTTCTCTGCTGCTGAATTAGTGTCCCGCGTGAATGCTCATCTCCAGATGGCGCAACTACGAGGAGAAGCACTCCGCCAGGAAAGAACCACCAGCCGCAGAAAAGATGAGTTGTTGTCAACCGTTTCCCACGAACTGAATACTCCCTTGGTTGCCATTCTCGGTTGGACGCGGTTATTACGCGGCTCACCACCCAGTCAATCTATGTTAATGAAATCGCTAGAGACGATCGAGCGCAATGCCATGCTGCAAGCCAAACTGATTCAGGACTTGCTAGATATTTCCCGCATTACAGCAGGTAAAGTGCGTTTGAGTCTTCAGCCTGTCGAACTGCAATCGGTAATTGAAAACGCGATCGCAGCAGTCAAGACTGCTGCGATCGCCAAAGACATTCATTTACAGTGGCAACCAACCGACCGCAATCCGAGTGTTACTGTTTTGGGCGATCGCGATCGCCTGCAACAAATTATCTGTAATCTCCTGACTAATGCCATTAAATTCACTCCAGAATCAGGCAGCATCACTGTTCAATTGGTAGTGAAGGAGAGTTGGGAATCAAAAGTAGCCGAGATCGGGATTACAGACACGGGTATTGGCATTACTACTGATTTTCTTCCCCATGTGTTCGATCGCTTCCGTCAAGCTGAAGGAGCAGATTCAGCTAAGGGATTGGGACTGGGGTTAGCGATCGCTCGTCACCTAGTCGAACTCCACAATGGCACGATCCATGCCGAAAGTTCTGGAGCAGGGCTTGGCGCAACCTTTACCGTCAAGCTACCGATTCTACAAGAGTGATAAATTCTTTGTTATAAGCTGAAATTGGAGGATAAATCTCAAACCTTTCCATGAGTCTACCCCAAGCTGTACCAGAATTTGAAGCGTTATTAGAATACCTCAAGTTCAATTGCGGTTGCGATCTAACTGGCTACAAACGCTCTAGTTTGGTGCGGCGATTGCGAGTGCGAATGCAGAGCATCAACATTAACAGCTATCAAGACTACTTACAGTATTTGCAAAGCCACGACCAGGAGTGGATGGCGCTGTTAGATACCGTTCTGATTAACGTCACTAGTTTCTTTCGCGACGCTTGCGCTTGGGAGTATTTAGCACATGAGATCGTTCCCAAAATCGTTGCCAGCAAGCAACCTGATGAATCAATTCGAGTCTGGAGTGCGGGTTGTGCTGCTGGACATGAAGTGTATAGCCTACTGATGTTGTTTGCCGAAGCTTTAGGGATCGAAGCTTGTTTGCAGCGAGTCCAATTTTATGCCACAGACGTGGATGAAGCTGCGATTGCACAAGCGCGTCTTGCCACTTATGACTCCAAAGAAGTTACATCAATTCCTCCCCAACTGCTGGAGAAATACTTTGAGCCAACTCCTGATGGTTATGTGTTTCACCGACAAATGCGCCGCCAGATCGTCTTCGGTCATCACAACCTGGCTAAAAATGCGCCGATGTCCAAAATCGATCTCTTATCGTGTCGTAATGTACTAATCTATTTCACCCCAGAGACACAAGCATCGATCTTTGTTCGCTTCCACTTTGCGCTGAAAAACACTGGTTTTCTCTTCCTGGGTAATTCAGAAACATTAGTCAACCACAGACAAATTTTTACGCCTATCAGTTTAAAGCATCACGTTTATGCAAAAGGGCTAAATCTGGAACTGAATGACCACCTATTAATTAACCCCAAATCTAGTAAAGAGCAAGTCATCGATACAACGACAAGCCAAATTCAATTTTGGCAAACTGCTTACGAAACAAGTCATGAGGCTCAACTAGCAGTAGACAATCGTGGTTGTCTAGTCGCTTCCAACAACCAGGCAAATATCCTATTCGGATTAACCTTAAACGATTGGCATCGTCCCTTTGAAGAACTCGAACCTGGAAAGTTGGTGGGTTCTCAGGCTTCGCTTCAAACATTTTATCGTAATCGTCGTCGAGTCACTTTGAAAAACATCGAGTGGAACACTTCAAAAGGTACAAGTTACTTTGATATTTCCATCGTTCCCGTTTTCAGTCAAAAAAAACATTTGCTGGGAGTCAATTTGACATTTCATCGATACTGGCTCGTCAACAACTAGCCCAAGAGGTTGAAAAATAAAAAAAGGAAATACCCCATAAAACAGGTTGATAGCTTAACATTCAGCAGGTTGACGTAGGAGTGGCGATTGATGCAACAATGGACACGGTGCGCTTGGTAGCGGAGTCAAAAGAGATTTGCCTTTACAAGGTTCTTGCTCCTGCAGCTGGCAGTATAGTAGGCAATCCCAATTGCATACAGCAGATCGTGTGGAATCTTCTCTCTAATGCCATTAAATTCAGGGATAAGGACGGTAGCGTGCAAGTGGTTCTAGAGTGTATAGACTCTCGCATTACCATTAGTGAGATCGATACAGGAAAAGAAATTGACCCTGATTTTTTGCCCTACGTGTTCGATCGATTTAGACAAGAAGATTCTTCCACTACGCGCAAGTATGGAGGCTTAGAGCTGGGGCTAGCGATCGTCAAGCACCTAACCGAATTGCACGGCGGTAGAGTGAGTGCTACGAGTGAAGGCATCGGCAAGGGTGCAACGTTTACCGTATCGTTGCCAATTGGAGCGCTCCCCACCCAAGAAAAGATGCGATCGGGCGGAATATCCCTATAGTGTACCCCATAAATCGGACAGAGAGTTAAGATGGATAAAGATGCAGTGAACCAGAGAAGGTGCTCATCAAGTCTTACAAATCAGGGCAAAGATGGAAAGTCAAGAATGGAAGCAGCAATGGCAAGCAACAGTGCTATCTGCCCTAGGAGCAGCAGGTTAGAATTAGCAAAATAATACTCTTTTGTTACGCTTTCATAGCGCGATCTGCTTAGAAATTAAACGTCTTTTTACACTATTTAGAGATTGCTGTACTAAAACTACTCGGCTACTTTTTGTTGTCCAGCAGGAATTACATATTCAAAACCAGGGCAGTTTCTCACAATTCCATCACCGCTAGAATTCATTTTCTTGGGATTTGCCAGGTATTGCTGCTGGCAGTTTTTTCTCACGCGCAATGCTTGACTAGCTAGTACGCGATTATTGACAGCATCGGCTGTGTTGTATTCATGGAGCTTGCCAGCAAAGAATGCTAGAGTTCCCCACACCAGTAACGTCACTATTGGAATCGCGTAGGCAAGTTTAACCGAATTTATGGCAATTTTCTTCGCTGCTTGGGTTCTTAGTAAGACTTGCTTTTGTTCTTGAATCAAGCTAGAAGTTGCATCGACCAGACCAGTTGAGATCGTGTTTATGTTTTGCCGCTCGGTAGCTAGACTTGCGATCGCCTCATCTAATTTTTGCTCTAAACTGCTATGGCGATCGCCGATCGCGTTCAGCCTGTCTTCAAGCAGTTGCGCCGACTGTTGGATCTCTTCTTTAGCTTGTACGATCCTGCCATCTGACCTGCCCAATTCTTCTACTGCCGCAATATTTTGAGCGACGCAGAAATAGAAATCAAACAACTCGTTATCGAGAAAATATTGGTTGTTACTCAACCACTGATATACGCGCTGTTGGGTAGCGGCGGACTCACTCTTGAGTCTTTCGGCAAGCAAAGCTTGTAACTGGGCTTGTCGATCGCTTAGAGAAATTTTATTTCGACGACTGATTTGATTCATCAATTATTTACCCTGAGATTTTCCACGCTAAAGTCAGCTACAGCTAAAACATCGTAGGCGCGTCGGAGGTATGCTCGTAACCCAGCTAGTTGAGCCGTACTAAATCCTTTGTAGCGACGTGCCTCTGTAAAACTCAAGGTGTTTTTATAGATTTCCGTCGCCGTATCTTCTCTCAGCCTTGGTAAATCGATGACTCGTAGATCGAATTGCTGTAGCAGTTGTGGTGTGATAAAGCCATCGAAGCTATCCCACTCCTCGCACTTACCTAAATTTCTCACCAGGATATGCTTGACTCGATCCTGCATGAATTCTAGAGTCCGCAAAAAACCCTCATAACACTCCTGCGAATCATCGAGTAAATACCAGTTCTGAATCTCAACCCCCAGATCGATCGCGGCGGCGAGAATATCTCCAGCATTCAACCAGTGATTGAATCCTTCCTCAACGTTGCCAGGTAAATCTAGCAACACCAGCTTTTCCAATGCCAAATCCAGAATGCGATCGGGAATCTTCAGATGGCGGTCGAGTTCGCTAAACCTCGTCGGTTGGACGAACTGGGGATAAGCTTTAATAAAACTTTCTTGGCGATCGGCATCCACTGCATAGCAATCTAACCCTGCTTCCAAACAGTAAGCGGCTTTTAGCTTTGAGAGCAAAGTTTTGCCAACCCCGCCCTTTTTACAGTTCGATAGATGAATAGCAGGACGAGTCGGAACGATCGCATCCGTTTGCTCGGACTCCACGACTTGGGATTGTCTAGCTCTAGCCACAACTTCTACCTCTTTTATTTATTGGAGAACAATCGCTCGGCAGCTTCTTGCTTGATGTTTGGCAGCATTGCAGCAGGCTGAGTGTTGGCATCTTTATTCACCACCTCTGGTTTCCTAGGTGCTGGTGCAGGCACGGCAGGAGGAAGAATAGAATCAGAGCTATCGGAGTTCTCCCCTGCTTCTTTCTCCAACTGGCGACGATACTCCGTGTGGTATTGCTTCAAAGTCGCAGCACTGATCTTGACTCCACTTTCGGCAATCGATTTTGCTAGATCGTCATATTCACAACCTCTAGCCAAAGCCGCTTCAATTCTCAAGTGCAATTTGGCGACTAATTGTCTTAAATAACCAGGTTGGGTAGCTTTACTTTTCGTTTGGTCAATCTTTTTGGCGATCGCCTTTTCTAAGGGGCTGAAGTCCGTCTCATTCATGTCGTATTCCCCAAGACTAATTAGCTATGGTAGTGGATCGACAGCCAGTCAGGACGCGGCAAGAACGGCGTTTTGGAGGCACCCTAGCGGGTAAATCGCACTCGGACAAATTCAGCTATATACGCGGAAAATCCCACACCTGATGCACCCTTACAGAGTGTGAAATAAAGATACTACCATCCCCGGATAAAGCTACAAAATATTGATTTTGGTAAAGAAATAGTAATACAGCAATCTCGAATGAAAACTTCATTTGGGCAAGCGATCGCCTAGTAAGCAAATACTGGTGTCCAAGAACGATGTCGAGCGGTAATTAATTCGATCGATCGCCGTAAATTTAGCAGTCGTTATTCCCCCCCACATTCTTAATATGGTTTGTTCAATTGGTAGGCTCTATGCCAAAGTCGAGGACTATACCCAAAGCGATAGTTACTACATCAAGGGTGGAGGTATCAACCAGTCAGAATGGTATGGCAAAGGTGCGACTCAACTAGAATTAAGCGGCACGGTCAAGCCAGAAGACTATCACAAAGCATACAAAGGGTTAGATCCAGAAGGTAAAGCTTTACGACAGCAGCAGGCAGGCAAGAAGCAAAATCCAGGTAGAGACATCACTCTATCCGCGCCAAAATCGGTTGCTCTGATTGGTTTAGTCAAAGGCGACCGACAAGTACTGCTAGAGCATAAAGCAGCAGTCCGCACCGCGATGGACTACGTAGAGCGCAACTGCATATTTACTAGAACTGGTAAGGGAGGGAAGCAGCGCGATCAAACAGACAACGCTTTATTTGCCATCTTCCACCACGACGACAACCGCAACCAAGATCCGCAAGTTCACAGCCACTGCATTGCATTCAATCAGACAGCAGGAGCGGATGGAAAGTGGCGTTCGATGGATAACCGCGAACTTTACCAACAAAAGATGACGATCGGCACGATCTATCATCACGAGCTGGGTAGAAGACTAAAAGCATTAGGATACGAGTTGGAGTGGAATCGCGACGGCACGTTCGAGATCGCCGGCTATACACAACAACAGCTAGAAGTTTTTAGCACTCGCCGCTCAGAGATTGTTGCCGCTGTCGGCATGGACGCGAGTGCCGAAGTTAAAGCCCAAGCTTGCACGACAACGCGCAAAAACAAGACTTATAAAACAGCAGAGGAGCGAGAATCGCTAGAAGTCACTTGGCAACAACGGGCAGAGGCAGCAGGAATCGAGCATCCGCAGCCAAAACTGCGGCAAAACCTCGAAGAATCTTATCACCACTCCTCGCACCCAGGTAGTACAGCCGAGCTGTTACGCAGCGCCATCGAAGTTAAGTGCGATCGCGCTGTTGCGTTCCACCGTCACGCACTACTGAAAGAAACTCTAATACAGTCGCAAGGTAACTACAGCTTGGAGGAAATAGAACGGGCAATCGATCGCGAGCCGAATTTACTCAAAACTAAAGACGGACGGATGACCACTGCCCAGGCGGTAAGACGCGAAACAGATATCCTACAAAAAGCTCAGGTTCGTAAAGGTGGCGATCGCGCCCTAGCGACTGCCCAAGCTGCCCAAGAAAAAGCACGAGAGTTTGGCTTAAACGCTGCCCAGGAACGCGCCTTATCGCACTTTGCTACGAACCAAGATGCGGTCATGCTTTGTCAGGGAGATGCAGGAGTCGGGAAGACGTATACGCTCAAGGCACTACACGAGATCGTCCCAGATGATCGGTCAGTACGAGGCTTAGCGCCCAGTGCCGCTGCTGCCGAAGTCCTACAACAAGATGCAGGAATTCCTTGTCAAACTTTGGATGCTTATCTGATGTCTCCACGCCAGTCTTTACTCCAGAACGAGTTGATTGTGGTAGACGAAGCTGGAATGGTGAGTAGCCGTCAAATGCAGGCTTTACTGGAGCGTTTGCAGCAGACTAACTCTAGAGCAATTCTCATTGGTGACACCAAACAACTTTCGGCAGTACAGGCTGGCTCTCCGTTTAAATTACTTCAGCAACAAGCTGGGCTTCCTATCGTACAGATCGATTTGAATGTCCGCCAGCAAAACCCACAGTTGAAAGAAACGGTGGATCTACTCGCTGCTGGCAAGATCGAGCCAGGTTATCAACAATTGCAACAGCAGGGCAACATCAAGCAAATTCCGATTGACAGTAAGCGGTTTCAAGTAGCAGTCAACGATTACTTAACCAGGGATGGCAAAACGCGAGCCAAAACTCTCATCCTAGTTGGTACTAATGCTGAAAAGCAGATCGTTACAGCCCAAGTAAGACTTGGATTGCTCGCACGCGGTCAGCTTGGTGTAGAGACGCAAGAAATTACCGTTCTCAAGCGCAAAGACTTAAGTTCGTTCGCGATCGCCCAAGCTAACAATTACGAGCCTGGTAATGTAGTCAAGTTTCACCAGGACTCTACCAAATTCAGTCGGGATTTGTTCTACCGCGTCGATCGCGTCGATGCTAAAACTCAGTCAGTTATCCTTAGAGACAAATACGGTTCTACGCAAACACTAGAGCTAAGCAAGTATAAACAGCGCGAGGTTTTTCAGGCGGAAACTAGAGAAATTCGTGCTGGAGAACAGATGAAGTTCACGCGCAATCAGTATAAGCAAAACCAGGTGAACGGGCAACGCTTTACCGTCATCGAGTTGAAAGATCATGGTCAGATAATCGTTCAAACTAAGGGCAAAACTCAAACTTTAAAGCCCGATGCCCTATTGCACTGTGATTATATCTACGCAGACACAGTACATAGCAGCCAGGGTAAAACTGCCGATCGCTGTATCTACGTCGCCAGCTCAGGTAATTCACCAACCGTTGGGCGAGAAAGTTTTTATGTAGCTGCATCGCGGGCGAGACAAGAATTTATCGTCTATACTGCTAGTGCTAAAGACTTGGGGCTATCGGTACAGCAATCTAGGGGACAAGAGAATGCTTTGCCACTAGTTGTCAGCCATCCCAGCCAAAGTAAATCTCAACCAGTAGCGTCACCTAGCCAACCAATATCTTCATCTATCGAGCCACAACCACCCTTGCAGGATTCACAAATACTAGTACCATCTCCTACAAGGGAGCAAGAATTTCAGCTTTTGGTTCAATCGAAATATCTGGTTGAGGAAAAAGGAGAACGAAACCCACAAAATTCCCAAGAAAAAATTTACAAATCGGCAGATGGTACGGAAATAAAATTGAGTGGCGATCGCCTGAGAATTAAGCAGGGAGGAGCGGAACTAGAATTCGGTCGCGACAATGCGACTGTAAAAAATACTTTCTCTTGGCAGCAAATGCAGGAGCAAATTCAAGCTCGTACTGCCGAAGCAAAACAACTCATTGGATTAAATCGCTCTCGCGATCGCGGACGGGGTATTAGTCGATAATCGGTTTTCCGGCAATCGAATTGAGAGGATAAAATCAAAAAAATCAGGATTTTACACATCTTCATCTTTCCTTGAAAACTTGTCATTATCAAAATTCGTGCTGCAAAATAAGGTATTACCATAGCAGCAGGCTATCCGCGTTTGGTGAGGGTTAAGGCGGATTAAGGTTTGTATTGCTGGAATAATGAGCTTCAATGTCATTGCTTAATCAACTGTAATAAGGCATTTCCCAATGACGAAAAGAAACCTCAAGTCAAACAGTTCGCTGTTGGAAACAGTACTCTTTTTAAGTGGGTTGCTTGCGCTCTGGTGGGCTGTCCAAAATCAGAACGTAGCTTTATTTTTGCTTCAGAATCCTCATCTGATCTTGCCCTATTTAATTCAAGAGTTCGGGCTGTTTTGGCTGGTAATAGGAGCAGTAGGCATTTTGGCTCTATTCTGGTTGCTAATTGCGATCTCTACATCCAACTCATCGAACGTTCTGCGGGGAGCCAAGTTAGTGTCATCGGGCAAACTCAAAAGTATTTTGCAGCAGCAGCCCAAGCTCCGCAACCAACCCCAACTTAAAATTGCGGGAATGCCTATTCCATCTGCCTACGAGAATCGAGGATTTTTTGTTGTTGGTTCTCCAGGGAGCGGCAAAACTAAAGCGATCGAGCAATTAGTTGCAATCTTAAAACAACGAACTGATTTTCGCGCAATTGTTTTCGATCGCGGTGGCGAACTGCTAGAAAAGTTTTACGATCCCACTCAAGACATCATCTTCAATCCTCACGATGCCCGCAGTTGCCACTGGACGCACGTTTGCGAGCAAGCTCAACCTGCGACAATTGCGGCTGGTTTGATCCCGATGGAATCAGCCCGCGAACCTTTCTTCTCCAATGCAGGGCGAGCTGTGATGACAGAATTATTTCGTAAAACTAGAAATAATGCGGAATTGCTGGAGTTACTTCGGGGCAATGTAGAACAGCTCAAAACTTTTTTAGCAGGTACTTTAGCTTATCGGTATTTGGAGGAAGCTAAAGTAGCGACCTCAGTGTTGTCAACCGCAGCCAACTACTGTCAGTTTTACGAATCCCTACTGACACCACAAGCAAAGGCACTGAGCTTTTACCAGTGGGGAGCTAGCGATAGCCCTAGATGGATTTTTATCACTTTGAATGAGGATGATACAGAACTATTCAAGCCCTTGTATAGTCTTGCTTTTGAGTTGATGCTTAAGGGGCTGCTTTCCAATCAGCAACACAATCGTAAAACGGCGATCGCGATCGACGAGTTAGGTGCGCTCAACCAGCTGCCCAGCCTGGGTCGATTACTCAGCGAAAGCCGCAAATTCTTAGGTTGCCCGATCCTGGGAACTCAAACTGAAGCTCAGATTACTAAAATCTATGGCAGAGAAGATACTCGCATCTTGCTCCAAGGTGCGAAAACAAAGCTGATCTTAAATTGTGCCGATCCCCAAACTGCTGAGACAATGGCGCAAGTGATTGGCAAGCAGGAACGAGTAGATTTCACCAACACCCGCAATCGCAGCCAGAATTACTCAGGCAGAGGAGCGGGGCATGGCAGCAGTTATGGCGAGAGCGAGCAAATTCGCGAGACTTATGCGGTCATGCCTTCCCAGTTACAAGATTTACCCGATTTAGCGGGCTATTTGAAAATCTCTGGACTACCAGCAGCTCCCGTCCAAGTTAGAATTCAAGACTTTTCTGCACGAGCTGAACGCTTCATCCCCCGCTCTCAAGTATCAACTTCGCCTGCCGCAGCTCAACCAGTCAAAAAGGCGCAAAGCATTCAGGAGCAGTGGGAAAATTTGCGATCGTAATTTTTCAAAATTCCATAAAGAGAGCATTAGTAATTTTTACGGCAAGTATCTCCTACATAAATCCGCAACTACCTGAATATTTCCAGCCGACCACTCTTCAGTTATAATCTGGACTATTTCCATATCTTCTTGTGAATAAGCTGATAAACTAAATTCCCCGTTTCGATAAGCAAGAGTCATGTTGCGTAAACTACTCGCTTGTGCTGAATCTAGTCCTTTTTCTTGCAACTGAGCCAAAATAGAATCTAATTCCCGTTCGTATTCCTCTTCGGAATTTGGTTCTATTCCTACTTTCGGATCTAACCCGATCTGATCGAACGACATAAGGTACACAATTCTATGGTTAGGAGCAATAACTAAAAATTCCTGGTCTAGATCGTATTCATCAACTAGATTTAGAAGCTCAATTGGCATATCATCGCGACGTGATATGTAGCGAGGATTGTCACCCTCAAACCAGACAACACCTCGTCCAAAGAGTTCACGGTTAGTTAGAGCAACATACCCAGCTTGCCACATTAAATCTGCTTCATTGAATTGATGTGATAAATTCTCTATACCTAGAAATGACTGAAATAAACTTTGTTCTTCCACTGAAAGTTCTAGCAATATACTTGGATCACCTTTTGTCTCACGGTAGTAGACAGCAGTATTTAGAAGACGAAGAAAGGCTTGAAATTCCAATCGTTCACCTACTAAATTTTGCCAAATATCTCTCCATGTTCTTGCTATCTCTACGTTAAAATACGGTAACAATAGTTCACGAATGCTTTGTACAAGTTCTTGCTCTAACAATGAGGTAAATCTATACTTTTCATAAACTTCGAGCAAGGTTTTGGTACACAATTGCCATGTAGATACTTCTAGATTGTGTGTTCTGCAAAGTAGATTACAAATAATTGTCTTTGTGTCTCTATTATTCAGATGACCGATGCAAGCATATCTGTTAAGTGCATCATCTAAAACTACAATACCCTCATCCCATTGGTTTAGTGCTAACAGAATTTTGGCACGGTTCAGAAAGACGGCGGCATCTTGATTTCCCAGTTTTAACGACCGATCGCAGACTGATAGCGCCTCCTCATATTTTTCTAGTTCGCAAAGTAATATGCTTCGACCCAACCAGGCTTTTGCATTATCTGGAGCTAACTCAATGACTAGATCGAATGCAGTCAAGGCTTCATCATATCTGTCAAGGTTAGACAATGCTATACCTTGACCGAGCCAAGCCTCTAAATCTCTCGAATTTAACTCAATTGCTCGATTGTATGAGGTCAACGCTTGCTTATATCTACTGAGATTTGCTAGTACTATGCCTTGATAGCGTAAAGCTGCTTGATCGTTAGAATCGAGCAATAATGCTTTTTCAAAAGACTCTAGTGCCTCCTCATATCTCCGAAGGCTTCCGAATGCTAGTCCTCGGTTTCTCCAAGCTATCTGAAAGTTAGGTTGTATCTGAACAACTATATTTAAAAACGATAAGGCTTCATCATGCCTCCCACAATTATTCAAGACGATGCTTTTATTAAATAAAGTCTCTATATTATCAGGTTCTAACTCAAGTGCTCTATCTAAGATAATCAAAGCCTCGTCATATCGCTCTAATTCACCCAGCAATCCGCCTAAATTAGTCCAATTTACAATATCATCAGGGTCGATATAAATTGCTTGAGAAAAAGAGACTAAAGCTTCTTTATAAGAGCCAAGAATATTCTGACAAAATCCCAGAGCAGACCAATCTTGAGCAGAACCTCGAATTACTACTAATTCTTGTACTACTCGTAAAGCATCCTTATACTCACTCCTCTCAATATAACTGTCGTAAGCATCCATTAATGCTATTGTACGAGTAGCTTTATCATGATTTTCATAGTTTTGCATTTGTTCATTTAGCTCCATTATACGCACCAAAAATTTTAGAATCAACGCTTTAGAGATTACCGTTTACTCTCTATTAGATTGCTGTTGATACTAGATATTGCCGGAAGATAAAAAATAGAATGTTAAGTAGCAATCTACTTTTAGACTAAGAGTTTTTTCTAAAGAATGATAACTATGACATGTGAGATTAATTCTATTTATACGAAGACTGCTTTCAGTAACAGATCTTTTTTGTAACAAAAAAATGAATGAGTTTTGCTAAAATATAAAACGTATATATTTATTAAGCAATCTAATTCATTGTTACGATCTATCGCCTGGGAAGCTAGTCACTGCTTTTAACGCATGTTCGTAAATATCATACTGAGCTGGCTTTTCAGATTCTGGCAGCTTTTCTAATTTCTGATGAAGCGCTTTCACAAAGGATTCGATAGTGTTCAACGTTAAATTTACTACATCATCATTTTCCTCATATATAAGTTTTAACTTATTCTCAAAGACCAGTCGGCACAACTCTTGTTCTGACTTACCTAGTACTTGAGCTAAACGTGGTATCGTTCTTTTCCCTGGGTTTCCGTTTTTCAGACAAGCGATTCTTAATGCGGCGCGAGATATACCTATCTGTTCCGCCATTTGAGTGAATGTCAACTGTCGAGCTTTAATGTACTCAAGAACGAGAAGCCCTATACCTGAGCACTCTTCTGGGTCTATTTGCAAATGGGGAGCAGCCATACGAAAAAGTGAAACTTTTATTCAAGTTTAGGTTGCACTTTTTCGAGTGCAGCCTTAGAATAACATCAAACTACACTCGATTGTACCAGCCCATAGCTTATTCACATAGAGATCGTCTATGTGGCGATTTAGCGTGCAAAAGTTTTCCAATTTGAAGTTAATGAGGTGGAAATAGTGACTCAAATAACTCAGTTAACTAAGAATAAGGCTACAGTTCTCACTCCTATTTGTTGTGCAAGATTTGTCGGCTGAGGTATTCAGCAACATCTTCACATACATCTATCAAAAGCAATTCTCTAAAGCGAAATAGCATATTGAAACAGCCTCTCTCTTTTCGTCAAAAAAGCTAGGGCATGTGACCGCTATTTTGTGCCTAATTACACCAATACATTCGATTCACTCGACTATCCAATCTAACTCAACTTAGTCACTTGACTTCCTGTAAATGCCAATAGCTTGTGACAGCAACCTGTCTCGGCTACAGGAGGAGATTATGCTGAGGTTTTTCATCAACAATACCCAAGTAGAAAGAAGTCACATGAGTATAGAGAAAAGTTTACCTAATTTTATTTCAAGACAAAATAGAAGGTCTACAACTAGCGAGAACTTCATAAGAGTTAGCCCTAACCAGACCTTAATTGGAGGGTAGTATGAAGAGCCATTCGTGTAATACCCCAGGAGAGAGCAATTTAAATGATGCTTTGTGGATAGACAAACATGCAGCGGCTGCATTAATAGGAATTTCAAGCGAAACTATTAGGACATATCGAAAACGCTACTGGGAAGATGGGTATCAATACCAAAGGTATAATTCCCGCACGATTCGATATCATCGGGAATTGATATTAGATTGGGTTGCTAACCGTTCCAGCCCAGAATGCCATCAGCGAGCAATTGAGGCTTACCTTGCTTCTCTTCCATCCAATAAACCCAAAACTCGCGGTCGTAAGCCAAATTAATACCCACTCCGCTACAAGGAAGCAGCAGATTCACATAGTCTTCTCGATCTACTGCTTCCTTACATACTGCTTTGTCAAAGCTATTAGCAAACTTTAGATCGGTAAAAGAGAAAAAGCTCGGAAACCCTTATCTATCTGGTTTAAATCTGATCGTGCTATGAGCGAGACGATTCGATCGCTACCATCAAACTCTCAGCTCAGTCAACAGAGTGCGTCCGAACTAAACTTCTAATATCAAGTTAGCACGTCAGCTACCAGGAAAGAGAGTGCCGAGATACCTCATCTGTGAAAATCTCAAAACTTACGTACTCTCATGAATGACAATTTTCCTAACAATCAATCCGCATCCTTCAAGCTCGCTCGCACCCAAGCGATCTCCCAACTTGCTGCTCTGAGCTACAAAGACGGCGATCGAGTATACCTGCGCTTTTTCGTCCCCGATAGAGATCCACGTAAGGGAGAGGATAAAGGGCGCAAGCTTGACGGCGTATTCCCAAACTTGCCCTGGCATCACATAGAACAACTCCAAGCCGAAGGACGCGGCTGTTACTTTGTCGTTAACGGTGGCGGTCACTCAGATCGAGATGTCACGCAAGGTCGGGCTATCTTCTTCGAGCATGACAATTTAGATAAACAATTGCAGCGAGAGTTATGGAAAACGCTAGGACTACCAGAGCCAACCGTTCAAGTAGATACAGGTGGCAAATCTATCCACACGAAATATGCCCTCTCCACTCCCTGCTCCGTCGAACAATGGCCCGAACTCCAAGCAGACTTGCTAGAGTTTGTGGATGGCGATCGCAAGCTCAAAAATCCCAGTCGAGTCATGCGCTTGGCTGGAGCTTATTACATCAAGCCTGGACAAAATCCAATTCAAAGTCAGCTCATCTTAAATACAGGCAAAACCTATTCCTACGAGCAATTAAGAGTAACTATCCCCAAACAGCAGCCAATAGTAGATCGAGGCAAGCGTATTAGATGGCACGAGTTCGAGCAGAGTTTTCAGTTGCCGATTCCTGAAGCTGTACCACTTTATGAGTGTTTAACCAAGGAAAACCGCTATGAGATCGATCGAGGAGTTGCACAGGGCGAGCGCAATACTCAAGGCTTTACTGTACTGGTCAATGTAATTGCTACTGCCAATTACTTGAATAGTATCGGGCAGCGTTACGAGGGTACGCCCGAACAACTATTTGAGCAATTTCGCTTCAAATGTACCCCGCCAATCGATCGCCACGAAGTTAGGTCAATTTGGAAGTCAGCTCAAAAGCGTGCGAGGACGACTAGTTTATCGCCGGATGCGATTGAGAACTGTATTAAAGCTTGGAAATGGAGGCAAATTCGCGGTGAAAAATCGCCACCAACAGCACCCAAACAGGTACAAAGTCATGTAGCGATCGCTCAACCCCTTACAGAATCAACTTCACTGCGCGATCGCGTCTTGGAGATTTTGGCTCTCCATTTAGAGCCATCTCAACAAAAAGAAGAATTCATTAGTTTATCGCGTCTGACGAATTGCCCGCTCTCGGCAATCGAGCAACTAGCAGACATGATAGAAGCTGAAGCCGAGCGATTGGAAAGTCGCGATGAAACTGTGGCTGAACTCGATCTCCTGCTGGAGGCAACAGAAGCATCTGTCGATATCCAGTCAATACTACCTGCGGCTTTGGCTATCCCACTTTGTCAGTTAGCTAGCTGGTTGAATCTGAAACCAGAAGTGTACTTAACAATCTTGCTAACAGTTGTCTCTAGCCTTCATAAGGTTGGAACGGCGATCGTTCTCAATCAAGATTGGGGGTTTGAAGTCACTCCGAATCTATTTAGCGCCATCGTCGCTGACTCCAGCCAGAAGAAAAGCCCGCCTTTTAAAGCTTTAGTTCACAAGCCATTGAGTTTACTTCAAATGAGAGCAAAAGAGGATTATCGGGCGGCGATGCTTCAGTACGAACGCAATTTAGAACGCTATGACAGCTTAAAAGGAGACGAGCGTAGAGATGCTTTTCCTGATGGTAGACCAAAGGAGCCACGCCAGAAAGTCTACTATTTCAGTTCTACCAATGGTGAAGGACTTGTCGCACAGGTGCAAGCGCACCCGCAACAGGGCATCTTGTACGTTCAAGACGAATTAGCGGCAATTTTCAAGTCACAAAATCTGTACCGAGGTGGGCGCGGTTCGGATGAAGAAGATTTGTTGAAGTACTATGACGGGCAAGGCAGCACGGTATTAAGGATTGATGGCTTGAGAGTCGATTTGCCAAGCTTGTTGCTGTCAGTGCTGGGGGGTATACAACCAAAAGTTTTGCAATCGTTTATGCGGGATTGCTCAGATCCCAATGGCAAATGGGCAAGGTTTATCTTCGCTATTCAGCCCCTAGCAGCTTCCCAAATGCACGAGGATAGTGGCAGCTTCAGTATTAATCCGCTGCTGATCGATTTGTACCAAAAAGTAGACGCTTTACCACCAACAACGTATCGATTGGAGCAAGCGGGGTTTAAATTCTTCTGCCAAAGCTACAATCGCATCGAACAGCTCCGCATCCAAGAACCTTTCGAGGGGATGCGAACGGCGTGGGGTAAGACTGAGGGGCGAATTGGCAAACTGGCTATAAACCTGCACGTCATTCACGAGTTAATGGCTGGCAGGCAACCCTCGGAGATAGTACCCAAAGCCAGGATTGTCGAGGCTGTAAAGCTGACCAAGTTTTATATTCAGCAAGTTAAGGCTTTATATATCCAATTTGCTGATGCTGATACCCTATCTAACCATTTGGCTAAAATAGTAGCACTGTCCCATAAGAAAGGATGGATCAAAGTCCGCGATGCTCAACAAGGGTTTAATGCTAAGTCGCGCCCAAAGCCTGAAACTATCCGCTCCTGGTTTATGGAACTGCAAGCTATGGGCAAAGGTGTAACTCGCGGTAACGAGCGCGCTTTGGAGTTCAATGCTCAAGTTGTGGAACCTGTATCCACACAAAAGTCCACAGATGAAACGATTACAGAACAAAGCTTTCAAGCTAATGTGGACTTTGCGGACGTTGTGGAGTAAATACCTAATTTTGATTTTTGTTTGCCGAGCTGATTGGCAAGTTTAGCCCAAGCTAAGTTCACAAAGTCCACCTTGCCCACAAACTCCTAAAACGCTCTGGAGGTATACATTCTAGCGGTGGACTTTTCTGTGAACTTAGCTTCCACAAAATACGCACTTAGAATTCAGGGACGGATAACTCCCGCTTGTACTTGGCATAGTGGCGATAGATTACCTCTGGAGAATTGCCTACTAGTCTTGCCACATCTTTGACATCAAGTTTATGTTCTAAAGCTAAGGTGATAAACGTATGTCTTGTCTGATAAGGCTTTCGATACTCAATTCCTAAACCTTCTAGGACAGGTTTCCAAACATTTTTGCGAAACGATCGCGTGTCAAGATATCCGCCGCAATAGCCAGGGAAAATTAGAGGCTCAGGATCGTAATGCTCTGGTTTAAGCGACTGAAGTAGGTTTTTAAGTTTTTCATTACAGGGAAAACGCCTGCGCTCTTGGGTTTTGAGTCCGTCTCGCACTGACTTACCATTTTTAGTCTCGATAATTGCCTGCTCAAAACTGATAGACCTAAAATCGTTGCTAACGTGTTTCCATTGAAGTGCGATCGCTTCACTGGGACGGCAACCAGTCAGAAACAAAAACTCAATATATGTTTTATAGTGACTGTGCTTGAAAGCTGAATGCTTTTTACAGAAAGTGTTGTTGGCGATCGCATCAATGATGATATCCCGTTCCATCACTGTGAACGGATAAATGTCTTCATCTTCCGTACTCTGCTGAGATTTTGGTGGTTTAATTTCATTTGCCATTCCAATAAATGGATTTTCAGCAATCAAACCCGACTGCATCGCCCATTTACAGCAGGCATTGAGTCTAACGAGAAACCGCTTACATGACTCAATCGGAAATGTTTTGAGCGCATAGTCTCTAATCTCGCTAGCTTTGCTGAGATCGCGAGTAGGTAATTTGTATAGATACTTTGTAAAGTGTCCGTAAGTAAAGAGCATTGTATTTTCCGAGCATTGTGGTCTTTTATACTCCACGAACTTTTCCCATAACTCAGCCAATGACGGATTTACTGGGGTAGAGATTGGGGTAACAGTGCTAACAGTCGAAAGTGTTGTCTGTGGTTTGTACTTTGCTAGTGTTTCGTCAAAGTTACCGGAGATCAGATCCAGCTCGATCTGATTTACTCTCATCTGCGCTAGCGAGCGTGTAGTTGGCGTATCGTCAAAGCCAAGTGAAAGATAATGACGTTTACCACCATAAGAGAAAACTAGCTGTAGCCGACCATTAGAGTTTTTGACCCGAACGGCTCCTTTGGAAGCCTTATGTTTCCAGCTTTCTGAGTACATATATGTTTTGGGGTAAACGCCAATACTTTACCCCAACTTTACCCCAATTTTCACTCTAAAAGCACCTAAACTACCCCAATTTTTGGCACGAATTTAGAACTTTTGTACTACTAGCTGGAATGACATGAAATTGCAAACTCCCTGAAACTATTGAGTTTCAGGGGTTTTACTCAAAAAGCGGGCAGCGAGAATCGAACTCGCATCAATAGCTTGGAAGGCTATGGTTTTACCACTAAACTATGCCCGCACGCCGTTGACGATACAAGATGTCGCTACTGGACAACTCAATTAGAATAACATAGATTTTATTGAGTTTGCACGCAGTTACTCAGCAATCGGGAAGTAGGGAGTGGTGAAGTGGCTAGCGCTCGTGACTTTTTGTGCTGACCTCTGATTTCCGAGCGGTCTTCCATAAGCTATTCTGGTCTTAGCTGTAGCGATCGTTTAGGATATTTGGCAGTGGGCAGCTTATATGTTTCAAAATCTTCCTCTTTGACTCCATCTAATTTTCAAGTGCCGACATCGCAACCAGGCGATCGCAACTTCCACTGGCAAGTTCGTCCTGCCAGACTGGAAGATGTGTCAAGTGTGGCAGAAGTTCTAGCAGACAGTTTTCACTCTCGCGAAGGATTTTTTGGTTGGACTTACCCGTTGTTGAGAGTGGGTATTTATGAAGACATTCGCCATCGCATTCATGCTACTGCCCCGCATCACGTCTGTCTAGTTGCAGTGGAAAAAACTGCACAAAACGAAAATACAGGTATGTATTCCCATGACAGTACGTTGGGTATAGCTGGAACAGTAGAACTGGCATTACGTACAATCCCGCTTGGAACCACTTGCAGCTTTACTTCCTATCGCCAAGGCTATCAATATCCCTATCTTTCAAATCTAGCGGTTCATACAACTCGTCGCCGCCAAGGAATAGCCGGGAAATTACTGCTTAGCTGCGAACAAGTTGCTAAATCTTGGGGTTTTGACGATCTATTTCTCCATGTCTTAGAAAATAATCATCAAGCACGACAACTCTATCTAAAATTGGGATATCAGTTAGAACAAATTGATACAAGTTGGAGTCATTGGCTATTTAAACAACCTCGGCAGATGCTATTACACAAGCACCTCAAATCCAGCAATAGTAATTGAATGCGATTTTGGTACTGACAGCTAGATCGAAAACTTGACACTGGAATGACGATCTCTGACCTTGAGCGGTGCAAAGCTGTCTATCCCTTTCAGGTCGCTCTATCGATCCCACCGCTAGCAAAAAGGATACAAATTGTAACTGCTGCCAAATAATTAAGTAAACGTTAAAATATTCAAGCAATACGGTATTAATTATTGCTTAAATAGATATTAGCCTCTTCTCAGCCTATAAGATTTATGAATTTAATCTTTATTAAGGCTTTAAACTTACCTCATAGTTACTTTATATCAGCCTTTGCTAGATCAAATAGAATATGAAGCAAAATGGGTAACCAAAGACAAAAATCGCGTTTTTGTTTGCTCTGTCGTCATGTTTTAGATTGAAGGGAAGGCAAAGCAGTTGGATTTGACTCCTAGCTACTCTTTATACTTACAAACCCACAGAAAACTTATCTTGAGTAGGAAAAATGGATAGTAGAATCCAATCGTATTACCAACCTGCTCTACTACTAGCCCAAACCCCTTGTAGCAGTATCGGCATTACCGATTCCTGTGGTTCTAGCAGCATGACACATATTAACGAAAGTCAGAATGCTTCAGAAATTCTACAGCTGCTGCACAACGGGCAAGTACTGATGGTCAACAGTCGCCGCAGAAATGGCTTGATCGTGATTAAGCGCTTTCATGCAGAATTTGCCGGACCTGGAGCCGCAGTGGGGGGTTTTTACGATCGCGATTGTCAAGCAGCAATACCAGTCGGGAATCTTTCTTTAGTTACGCCTGAATCCCATGAAGACTGTCAGAAAGCTTACTTAATCCGACGGCAGTGGATTCGGTTGATGAAGCAAATTACCGAGAAGACAGTTCCCCAGCAACGAGTGCAAAAAATTCTCGAACAATTTGAACAGTATTTTGACACGGAAACTGTAAATCGTGTTTCAGACGAGGCTTTTGCCCTGCTAGTTGGCATTCTGCCCCAAACTGTTGCTATGGTACGCCGACCGAGTAGCATTGAGCGCCGCCGAATTTAGGATGCGGAGTTGAGGGGTTAAGACAAGACAAGGGAGACAAGGGAGACAAGGGAGACAAGGGAGACAAGCGGGACAAGGAAGCAATTCTGGTTCCATCAGCCACTCAGAACTGATAAAAGTCTCTCTAAAGTACGAGCATTTTCCTCTGGTGTGCCGATAGTAATTCGCAAGCCGTTGCTAATCTGTCTGACTAACGTACCGCTAGCTTGTAACTGTTGATGTAACTTGTTAAGGGAATCGCTTTCTAGGGCGATCGCATCCTGCTGTAACTGAATAAAAATAAAATTAGCCATACTTGGATAGACTTTGAACTGAGGGCAAGCGGTTAAAGCCTGCATTAACTTGCTTCTTTCAGATAAAATTTGGGGAATTGCGCTCAATAAGGTGTGACGATACTGAAGAGCAATCGCGGCTGCTGCTTGAGAATATGTAGGTAAATTATAAGGGAGACGAATTTTTTCCAAAGTCATAATTAATTCTGGATGCCCGATCGCATAGCCTACCCGATGTGCTGCCAAGCGAAAAGCTTTGGAAAATGTCCGCAGTACAATCCAATTCGAGCGGTGCAATAATTCGCTGGCAACAGTTGTTTGACTAAACTCGAAATAAGCTTCGTCAATGACGACTAAAATCTCCTGTGGCAAACTACGCAACCACTCCAATTCCGCTGTAGTTAAAGCATTAGCTGTAGGTGAATTGGGATGGACGACAAACACAACGCGGATGGGAGGATTTTGCTCGTTCGCGATCGCCAATTTTGCCGCAGTTAGATCGATCTCGAAGTTGTCGGGGTTTCGCGCCACAGCGATCGCAGGAATACCCAAAGTTTGAGCTAAAATTCCATACATCGAAAACGTAGGATTGGCAACTAAAATCGCTCCTTCTCCCTGCAAGCAAGTTGCAATCAACAAAGAACGAATCAGTTCGTCCGAACCATTACCGACAGAAATATTGGCGCTGGTAAAACCAGCATCAGCTAGTACCGCTGACTCATTGACATACTGGGCGATCGCGCTTTTGAGCTGAGTGTGTTCTCCATCAGGATAGCGGTTGCTCTCTAGTGCGTGCTGATACATCCAGGCAAGCTTTTCTTTCAACTCCTGGGGTAGATCGAACGGACTTTCATTTGTATCTAAGCGATCGAGCGCAATTGACGACTCAACAGCTTTTCCAGATGGACTATTGGGATGGGGTTTGTAAGCTGTGAACCGAGCCAGGTCTGAGCGGATGAATGGCAGCATTACTTGCCTGATAACTGACAGAAAGCTTTAATTATATCCCAAATCTCAGGCAGGACATTAGCTAAAGCGTGGTCGCTATCTAGCTCAATTAATTGTACCCAAGGGCGGTGACGCGCAAAATCGCGGCTGGATTGCACTGGAATCACTTCATCGTGAATTCCGTGAAGAATAAGAGTGGGGAGAGGGCGGGATAGTTCTGTTTCTCGATACTGGGCGGCATCGAGGACGAAATCATAATCTAGGGGTAGCAAGCAGTTTTCGCCGTAGTGATAGGTCTGTAGATACCTATCTGTCTGCCATTGCTGAAGCTGTGCCGTGCCTAATCGCGGCAGCCAGTGGGTGAGAAATTCAAATGCAGGTGCGAGTAATACTAACCGTTGAATTTGTTGGTAATTCTGCCCCAACCAAGCTGCGGTTAGCCCACCTAAACTAGAACCAACAACTGTGACAGATGTAGGAAGTGGTGGTAACAGAGTACCAACTTGATGTAACTGCCGCGTGATTGTTAAATGTGAAAAATCGCCCTGATTGAGATCGGGAACGCATAAAGATAGACCGATTTGGGCAAAGCGATCGCATAGATAGACAGCCTTAGCTGACTGAGGGCTAGAGGCAAAACCATGTAAATAAATGAATTTGCTGCTCAAGTGTCAATTTGTTGTTCAAGCGGTTGACAGTTGACAGTTACTATGCTATCCGCAGATAACTAACAAAACATGAATCTTCTTACCCATAAATTTAACGCTTTAACGTTAATAAATTCATCTTGACAAATGCATGTTGAACCAGCATCAGACAATTTTAGTATTGAGTAAGTTGACTAAATTCTTGACTAGCGAAGGATTAGCTACCGCAGCACCATTCGCTCCTACACCGCTATCAGTCACTATTTCTTCAGTTGTCTCCCCAGACATGAGAGAGGTAGAGACAGAGCCTAATAACCCAACGACCTTCATCCGAAAAGCGATTTGTTGGATGGATTCTAATGGTTGTTGCAACTGCTTGGCGATCGCTTCAATTGAAGTTTTACCATTAACGAGTTCCCATACTTGCCTTTCTTGGGCATCGAGTTGGAATCGTGGCTTAGCAACAACATTCTTATTTAAAATGTCAGATGGGGTTGGCAGTTTTGCCGTAAATGGCTTCCAGTCTCGCAATACCCGCAAACCTAATAAAGTTGCCTCTGCTACTGGTAAGCTCAAACCCGTCATTTCGATTTTCGGTAAAGTCGCTTGCGAATTAAAGCTAAAATGACCCCGCGATAATTTAAATAAAGCGCAGACAGGCTGAATGACTTGAGCGTGAAACAAAACCTGTAATTGTTCGGCATTCAACTGTCCATTGGTTTTCAACTCAACTCCCAGAGGATGTTCTATGCCATTTGGCTCAGACAAGATATTGAGTAATTCTGGTGCAATCCAGCCCCGCTTATCGATCATTGAGAGCAAGTGCTGGTTATCGAGTTGCTCGACTATTGCAACAATACCACCTGCTTGAAACCAGAGATAGCAGCTTTTTCCTAGTTGAGAGTCGTCACTTGGTTCAGGCTGAAGCGAGAGCAAGCCCGTTTGGTGAAATTGCTCGATGAAATGAAAAATATTCAGTAAGGAAAATTCTAATAATTGTCCGGTAATTTCCATAATTGGCTGTTCTCGATTTGATTCCCACCCTTGCCAAGTCTTGTGATGTTATTTACATCTTCACTGCTATGAATGCTGCTAGATAAAAAGAGCTAAAACTTTTATCTAAAAATAGTACAAGCCATTTATAACAACTGTAGTTGTCGAAAATATCCGTGAAATTATTGATATTTGCGATCGCGCTTGGCAGGCTTACGCAGATTGTCCACAATAATATGGCAAAAAAAACAAGCTAGCCGTAATGTGACTAGCTACGAATAAAAGTAGAAATGAATTCGACGGAAACAGGGAGTAGTCTTACCATCAACGCATAGTGACGAATTCTTCAGCGGTAGAAGGATGAATGCCAACAGTAGCATCGAAATCTTTTTTGGTTGCGCCCATAGTTACGGCGATCGCCACTCCTTGAATAATTTCCGCCGAGTATTCTCCTACCATATGCGCTCCCAAGACTCGTTCGGTCTGAGCATCGACAACTAATTTCATCAGCGTCTTATCAGCAGCACCAGTCAAGCTGTGAAATAGGGGACGAAAACGGGCGCGATAGATTTTGACTCCATCTTCACTCAGTTGGGCGATCGCGTCATCTTCTGTCATGCCGACAGTGGCGGCTTCGGGAGTAGAAAATACGGCTGAAGCGACGATTTCATGGTTAAAAGCGCGGCGTAGATTACCAAATTCTGTATCCGCGAAAGCACGACCTTCACCAATGGCGACAGGAGTGAGGTTAATCCGGTCGGTACAATCACCGACAGCAAAGATGTGTGGCTGTGAAGTTTGACTAAATTCGTTCACCGCGATCGCCTTAGTGGTACTGTAGCCTGGACCTTCTAGGGAACTGGGAACTAAATCTATACCTGCATTTTCTAAGCCAAGTCCTTCAACATAAGGAGTACGACCAGTTGCAGCTAAAACCACATCGGCAACAACTGGTTCTCGATCTTGGTCAGAGAGTGTTAGCTTTAATCCTTTGGGGACGCGATCGATCGCCTTGACAACATTATCAGTGATGACTTGAATTCCGTGATGAATCATGCCTTGCTGAATTTCATTACGGATGTCGCGATCGAATCCTCGTAAAATCAAATCTTTGCGAATAATTTGGGTAACTTCGCAACCCAGACCGCGCATAATACAGGCAAATTCCACCCCAATGTAACCAGCTCCAATAATCGCTATGTGTTTGGGTTTTTCGGGCAGGTGAAACATTTCATTCGAGGTAATGACATGTTCCATACCCGGAATGTCTGGTTTAATCGGACGACCGCCAACGGCAATTAAGATTTTTTCAGCCGTGACTTTGCGCCCATCTACTTCGATCGTGTGGGGATCTATCAAAGCGGCGCGACTGGGAATTAACTCGACTCCAGCTTTTGCTAAAAAGTTGATATGCAACTGAGAAAGACGGTTCACTTCGTTATCAATAACAGTGATGAAGTGTTGCCAATCTAAACTCGTCTCGCCAACGTGCCAGCCATAACCCGCAGCATCGTGAAACAAAGCCGGAAAGCGAGAACCGTAAACCATGAGTTTTTTCGGAATACAGCCTCGGACGACACAAGTACCACCAACGAGACTTTCTTCTGCGATCGCTACTTTTGCACCGTAGCTAGCTGCCCGTTTAGAAGCTGCTAGCCCTCCAGATCCAGCGCCAATAACAAATAAATCGTAGTCGAATGTCATGAGTCAATATGTTCCTATGGTAGTTGGTAGTTGGTAGTTGGCAGTTGGTAGAAAAATTATCTATCACCTATCAACTGATTTGGTCGCGATCTTCAAGTTTGTGGTGAGATATGTTGGAATAGGAGGGGATTTAACAGGCGTACTGTACGGGTTTAAATTTAATCTAACAAGAAGAATTCCTCTCCGGTGGTTGGATGGATGCCAAGGTTTGCGTCAATATCTTGTTTAGCAATGCCTTTTTGGATCGCAACTGCCAGACTTTGAATAATCTCAGCAGCATTTTCGCCTACCATATGAGCGCCTAACACGCGATCGCTGCGCCGATCTACTACTAATTTCATCA
Source organism: Chroococcidiopsis cubana SAG 39.79 (assembly GCF_003991895.1). NCBI lineage: Bacteria > Bacillati > Cyanobacteriota > Cyanophyceae > Chroococcidiopsidales > Chroococcidiopsidaceae > Chroococcidiopsis > Chroococcidiopsis cubana. Next base: position 26,418 of record NZ_RSCK01000015.1, on the reverse strand, counting down.
TCGCTTGCTCGGAGCGATCTGTCATGCTGTAAAACAGGGGTTCAAATTGGGTGCGGTAGCATTGCACGGCATCGCCGAATTTTTCCCGTGCTTGCGCTTCTGTCAATCCTACAGCAGCAACTTCAGGACGGGCAACGACAGCGGTAGGAACGAGAGTGTAATCAATTTGTGGCGATTGCTGGTCAAAAATTGTTCGCGCTACTGCCCGACCTTCTGTTCGGGCAACTGGAGTCAATTGCTTGCGATTGGTACAATCACCTACAGCAAAGATATGCGCTTGGTTCGTGCGACTATAAGCATCAATCGCGATCGCGCCTTTTTCATCCAATTCTACCCCAGCATTTTCTAAACCTAGATTTTCAGTGTTGGGGCTTCTGCCTGTGGCAAAGAGTACGGTGTCGGCTGTGACGATCTGAGGATCGTTGCCTTCTAAAACAACCTGCAATCCTGTAGCATCTTGTTTGATTTCTTTTGCCGTTGTGTTGCCGAGAAATTGAATTCCTCTTTGACTCAATCCCTGCTGTACGACAGTACGAACATCGTCATCAAATCCCGATAAAATTGTTTGATCGCGATCCATTAATGTCACTTCAACGCCGAAGGCATTCATCATGCTAGAGAACTCCACGCCAATGTAGCCGCCACCAACAATTGCTAAACGTTGTGGTAGTTGAGGAAGTTCAAACATTTGACGGGATGTAATTGCATATTCGATCCCTGGAATTTTTGATGGTTTAATGGATTTGCCACCCACAGCAACGATAATTTTGTCAGCCGTGACTTTGCGTCCGTCGATTTTTACGGTGTGTGGATCGATAAAAGTTGCTTGACCTCGAATGACATCAATTCCTGCCTGTTGAAACTTGTTTAAAAAAGACTGGCGGCGCTGTTCGAGCTGTTGATGGACGGAGGCGATAAAATACGACCAGTCAAACTGACGATCGCATTTACTCCAGCCGTAACTTGCAGCTGCGCGATCGTGTAAGGCAAAATCAGCAGCGTAGACGATAAACTTTTTAGGGATACAACCACGATTGACACAAGTACCACCAACTGCCTCTCGTTCGGCAATTCCAACGCGGACATCGTAAGTTTTAGCTTGTCTTGCAGCGGCTACTCCCCCAGGACCAGCGCCAATGATAAACAAGTCATAATCGAAAGCCATAGTGAATTTGAGGAAAAATTTAAGCACAAAGCTCTAAACTTATCGGATTCTCTGTTTTATTTCCTCTCTCTGCGGTCTGCTTTTTCTTCCGCTACCCGCATGACAGATTTGCCACAACCGTAGTTACAAGCGGTAGAAACAGCAATTGCTCAACTATCAAGCGATCGCATCTCTCATATCTTATCCCACGAACCCCTGTGGAGTCTAAGTATCGATCGCCTAAAATCTCGGTATAACAGTAAAGTGACTTTTCGGCATATTTAAGCATTTTTACGTAAACTCACTATTTTGATATATTTGTTTTTACATAAACCAAACAAAATTTAAAGATTGAGTAAAATTACAAATTGTTGAGTAGCCTTTTTAACTTACTTAAACTACGATTGTGGCTGACTATAGCTAACTTATCTCTACATGATCGGCTACTTATCTAAGTTTTTTTATATCCTTGCAGGCAAGAGAAGACAACTATTTTTCCTAATATTCTTCTTTCTCTTGACTTCTCTGATGGAAGCAATAGGAATTGGACTAGTTGGACCATTTATTGCCTTGGCAAGTAATCCGCAGGCAATCTATCAAAATTCCTGGCTGCATTGGTTTTATACTCAGTCTGGATTTCAAAACGACAAACAATTTTTATATTTACTGAGTGCAGCAACTATCGGAATTTTATACTTCAAGTCTGTCCTAAGCTTTTACGGTCAGAAGTATGTGTTCAAATTTTCCTTTAAGCAGCAAGGTGAACTCTCAGCCAAGTTACTCCACTCCTATTTAGCAGCACCCTACACTTTTCATTTGAATCGCAATTCAGCATTATTAATTCAGAATGTTGTCAACGAAACCGATAAATTCTGCACTCATTTTATGCTGCCTTTCCTTACATCTTTAGCCAATATCACTGTAATATTAGCTTTGATTTTTTTGCTATCAAAAACGAACTTAATAGCAACACTAAGCGTAGCAGCAATTCTTTTACCAGCCTTTGGGTTAATTTACTTTTTTAGATATAAAATTTCGCAATGGGGACAAGAAGCTTCGGAATCTAATACAGAAATGATTCGGATTATCAATCATGGACTAGGAGGACTAAAAGAGACACGCATTATTGGCTGTGAATCTTATTTTGAGAATCAAATGAAAGCCCAGATTGATAAATTTGCTTTTGCACTTAGCTCCTTTCAAGCATTCTCAATTTTACCGCGCATCTTACTAGAAGCTATTCTAGTAACTTTTTTAGTTGGATTTACAATTATATTTTTACTATCCAATCAGAATGCAGAAAACTTAACTTCTGTTTTGGGTGTGTTTGCAATGGCTTCAATTCGCCTGCTGCCATCAGTAAGTAATACAATCTATGCTTTTGGCATCATGAGAAATAGTACTTATTCAGTTGATAAAGTTTATTACGATTTAAAAGAAATAGAAAATCTAGAAGTCGAGCGGGGTCAAAAAATACTAGACGAGCGAAGCTTACGTAAGTTATTTGATTCAAAAAGCTATAGCAAATGCTGTCTGCCATTCGAGCAAGAAATTATTTTAGACAAAATTACTTATCGCTATCCTAGCGCCACAGAAACCAATCTCAAAGAAATTTCTTTACACATCAAGAAAGGTCAGTCTATTGGGATAATTGGTAAATCTGGAGCAGGTAAGACAACATTAATTGATGTCATCTTGGGACTTTTAGCACCGGAAACAGGAAATATTAGAGTTGATGGTAAAACAATTTACAACGATCTGCGCTCCTGGCAAAATTTAATTGGCTACATTCCGCAATCTATTTTTCTGATAGACGACACAATTGAGAAAAATATTACTTTTGGTGTTCCAGACGATCTGATTGACAAGCCAAGATTAGAGAAAGCCATTCAGTCGGCTCAGTTAGAGGAATTGATCGAGCAACTTCCCGATGGAATCAATACAGTTGTTGGCGAACGGGGAGTACGCCTCTCGGGAGGACAACGCCAGCGAATCGGAATTGCTCGCGTCCTCTATCACGAACGGGAGATTTTGGTGCTAGATGAAGCGACTGCTGCACTGGATAACGAAACTGAAAGTCTTGTCAGCGAGGCTATTCGCTCTCTCAGCGGGACTAAAACCATGATTATCATAGCTCACCGTCTTTCTACTCTCGAACATTGCGATCGCGTCTACTCGATTGAAAAAGGTCGAGTCGTTAAATCGGGTAGTTATCAAGAAGTTGTTGCGTGCGTGTAGATTCTGAAAAGAGCTAGCGATCGAGCATTTGTCTTAAAATAGGAGATCTTTATAAAGCAAATAAAGAGAGACTCTTGGAGAGATGACGATCGTGGCACAGGCTAGAAATGTTCTCGGTAGCGAACTGAAAACTTGTTGCAGCGCTCCTATGACTGGGTATTACCGCGACGGTAAATGTAATACTGGTGCAGGCGATTATGGAGCGCATGTCGTTTGCGCAGAACTAACGGCAGATTTCTTGAATTTTACCAAGTCGCGGGGAAACGATCTCAGCACACCCGTACCTGAGTTTAACTTTCCTGGCTTAAAACCAGGCGATCGCTGGTGCTTGTGCGCTTCTCGTTGGAAAGAAGCTCTAGATGCTGGTGTCGCACCGCCCATAATTTTACAGTCAACTCACGCATCGGCACTAGAATACGTTTCTCTGAGCGAACTCAGGCAACACGCTCTCGATCGCGATACAACTGAATAAAACGTCAATCTATTCTCTACTCTTTTGCAGTGCGCCACTCACCAGTCATAGAAGTTGGGGTAGGACAAGTCTTTTGATTAAAATCACACTTGTAGATGAATGGTTCCTGCCAGTGTAAAGGAATTTCTAGTAAGTCCCGCACCCCAGTCATTCCCTGTCCGACAAAGAGTAATAGGGCGATCGAATTTAAAATAGCATGGACGATCCGCCAGCGATGGGAGCGATCCTGATAGATATCTTGCATAATCGCTAAGGAAAAAATCATCAGCATTGCTGCCGTCAATCCGATATAGAAATGAGATACAAACCATTCGTTATCACGACGGAAGACACCTTCTTGGAAACCCAGAATCACTAAACCCATTCCTGTCAAAGTGGCAAACACTCCCCGCCAAAGTTTTTGTTTGGCTTGATAAAGCAACACCAAAGAGGCGATGGTTGCACCAAACATCAAGGTGATAAAGATAACTTGAAAAGGGTTTTTACTCCAGACTTGGTTAGTTGCAATGTGGTAAAAAATGGGACGGGCAAGCCCTACAAGTGCTAATCCTACTACGCCTCCAGCCAACCACTTGCCAAATTTATTATGTTCCACGCCAACTGTCGGGGGAATTTTACTTTTCTCACCCCCTTTAGCTTGCAATCGGCGCTGGCGTGTCTGCCATGCGAAGTTAGCCACGATCCCAATCAAAGGGAAGATGAAAGTAACGGCGATCGCGGGATGCAAAAGTCTCCAAGCATCGAGTAAGTCTACCATACAAAACCTCTGCAACAATAATGGGTTTAATCTGCTAGTCCACTAAATTACGTAAATTTCAATTTATCTGGATGCTGGTGGCAAACAGGCAATGAGTTAAATTTACAACAACCTTCTCTAAATCAGAAGTACGCAGATGGTTGCTAGTTACCACCCCCTCAGTTGTGCGATCGCTTCAAGAATTCGACGTTCTCAGCCAGCATTGACTTATATCCCTTTAAATCCCATATTACTTTCGATTTCTTGCTGTTTTTGAATCGAAGCGTTCCGTGTAGCAGCACGAATTGATGCTTTTTGCCGGATGCCGATTTGACTTAGAAAAACTCCCATAACTATGACACTGCTACCCATATACTGCGCCAGTGTTGGAACTTCTCCTAAAATGAAATAAGCTGCGAGAATCCCTGCAATGGGAGTAAAAGAGCTGACTAAAGAAGCTTCAGATGTAGAGGTAGCTCTTAAACCAGTAATCCAGAAAGTCTGACCGAGTACGACAATAATAGAACCATAAACTAACATCCATTCCCACAAGAAAGGAGAAAATACATCCATAAAATGTCCTCTGCCGTAGAGTAGTAAAGCAGCGAAAAAGAAAATAACTGTTCCCCAAGCGGTGCGAAAAATGCTGTAAATTCCTAAAGAAACCCGAGAGAGGGTTAGCTTACCAAGAATTGTGGCTGTTGCTAAAGCTACGGCAGCAGCAATAGTGAAAATTTCACCCATGCCTAGCATTAAGCTTATATTATTTACTCCTTGTAGAATTGGAAACAAAAAAATAATCGAAATTACTCCCGTAAAGGCAATAGATGCACCCAAAATTTCCCAAAAATTAACTCTTTCAGACAATAGCCAGACAGACAATAGCAAAGTTAAGGGTGGCTCTAATCTTCCCAAAAACACTACAGTATTGACATTAGTAACAGCTAGTGCCTGAAAAATTAAACTCGGCGCGATCGCTCCTGCTAAAGTTGATACGACTATCAATCCCAACCACTCTCGTCGAGAAAGTCGCTTTAACATAGCTGGTTGGATTTGCCGTCGATAAATAATTAGCAGTACCAACAAAGCGCAGAGATTGCCAACAAATAAAACATTGCACAGAGAAATGGGATTGCGATCGTTCTGAAAATGTCTCGCACCAATTTCGGTCAGCTTGCGCGTGACTGAGTTAGCTGCACCAAAAATAGAAATAGCTAGCCATAGATAAATCTGTGGCTTAACTTTAAAAAGTAATAATCGGCATATCCCAATCTGTAACAAAGCTTTTCCTCATGCGATCGCGACTAGAATGACTTGACTATTACTTCACTTCACTCGGCTCAAACTTCGTCACTCTGCCTTTTCTCAATGCCACGACCACATCGTAGGTAGCACAGTAAGCAAATGTATAATCGTTAGCTTTGTTATACAGCAGTACGACCATACCCGCACCACCAGGCTGCACCGCTACTGGCAGCAGATCGCCAAAGAAATAGCGCCGCAGTTCGTCACCACCACCTAGCTGACCTTTGTGCGCGGTTATCAATTCAATTTTCTTTTGGATCGGTATATCAGTTGGACCTTTCATTTGCATCTCTTGGGCAGACGCTTGACCTGACTGAGGATCGATCGCTCTCAGTGGTACATCTGTAACCGTCACTAACCCGACTAAAGCAAAGCCCGCTAAAACAGACGTAAGTTTCACTTGATTCACTCCTAAGAATTTGAGAATAAACAAAAATTCGATAATTTCAGCATCTATCGCTTACCTAAGTTACGACTGATGAATTTATGAGTTTTTCCTGAGAAAAACGTAAGAATTAGCTCTTAATTCGGCTTTGAGTTCGTGCGTCGAGAAATTACAATAGGCGAAATACGATCGGGCAGTTGTTGATGATGCCTGTCGAGCCAAACTCGAAACCATTAGGACCAGTGAGGAAACCAGATTCAACTAGACCTAAGATGTGAAATTCTTCGCGTAGCTGGGTGCGATCGCCATTATTTACTGCATCCTGCGTCCACTCGTAAAGGTTGATATCCCAAAGTGGGCTATAGTCATTCGCGATCGTCGGGATACCACCCAAAACATTGTTGGGGCGATAGCCATCAGTTAAAGCTGCATACAGCCTTTGGTGTTGTGGATTTTTACAACCATTTTGCGACAGTCCATTTATGGCAATAAAAATCCGCTCGACAGCACTACTAAAACTATCGTCGCCACCTACTTTTATCTTCTGTAATACTGGAGCAGAAGTTACACCTTCGATCGCAGCCACCGTTGGATCGCTGGAATCCATTGAAACGTACCAAACTGGACGACCGAAACTGAAACCGTTGACCAAGTTGAAGGTGACAGTCATTTTCTCAGTATCGATCGCCACGACCTCGTCGTGTACTAGCTTGTAGTCGGGGTTGCCAGTAGGAAAATTAATTTTGTAGCAATTCTCGATTGCGTGCGTGACATTTGTAGGGGCGCTTTCTCTGTGCGCCCCAGAGAGAGCGTGTATTTTACCCAATTGAAAACTGCTATCAGCCGATCCTCGATCGCGATCGAGATTGAGATGATTTTTGATACAGCGTAATTTGCTACTGTTGTTGCGATAGGGCATCTAGGGGCGATTGGACAATATAACTACCCATGAGGGAACTTCAGCTATTGCTCTACGGTCATAGAACTATCTGAATATCTGTTTTAGTCTTCTTCTATGGCAATACATCGCGTTATTGCTAGCAGATTTCTATTGGGACAGTTAGGAGCAAACAAAATTTCAACTACTAGCTAAAAGTTGACATAATAAACGATAATAAAAATTATAATTATTTTACAATTGTGTTACCTAACATGGATTGCTAACAACAATCCAGTGTATTTGTTAGGAAAATTATTGGGTAGTAGGAATGACAGTTTCTCAGATTAAAAGTCAGGGGATAGAGCAGAGAGAACTCAGGCGCGTGAGGCGATCGCGTCTCGCTACGCTAGTTATGCTGAGTATCGTGGCATTTTCTAGCCTGATAGTTGGGGGATGGTTTGCCGGAGAAGGCAGAATTACTTCGATTTTTTTACAAATACAAAATTTTCAGAATAATCCTCCTTTTTGGTTAGAAGTACCAACGTTGTCAGGAGGATATTTACTAGCTCCCACAATTGTTTTACTACTAATTGTGATGCTAGTCATGCGAATTTCTCCCCAACCGAAACGATGGTCGCGGCAAATTGTAGTAGCAATATTACTGCTTTTGACTATTCGTTATATTATTTGGCGATCGCTAACTACGCTCAATCTTGCTACTCCCCTTAATGGTGTGTTTAGTCTGGGATTATTGTTCTTAGAGTTTCTGGTGTTAACTAGCAGTACAATTCAATTATTTTTAATGTTGAATGTCAAAGACCGCAGCCGCGAAGCCGACCGCTTTGCTGTAGCCGTGCTTGACGGTAGTTTTACCCCAAATGTTGATATTTTAATTCCTACTTATAACGAGCCTACTTTTATCCTCAAACGGACTATTATCGGTTGCCAAGCACTGGAATATTCACATAAAAAAATTTACTTACTTGATGATACGCACCGAGCAGAAGTTAAAGATTTAGCTATAGAATTGGGTTGTAAATACTTAACTCGTCCCGATAACAAGCACGCTAAAGCAGGTAATTTAAACCACGCGATTGCCAAAACGCAAGGTGAGTTAGTCGTTATTTTTGATGCAGATTTTGTCCCAACCAGAAATTTTCTAAATCGAACTGTTGGCTTTTTTCAAAACGAAAAAATTGCTTTAGTTCAAACACCTCAAAGTTTTTATAACGCCGATCCAATCGCCCGTAATTTAGGGCTGGAAGATGCAGTTACTCCTGAAGAAGAAGTTTTTTATCGTCAAATTCAGCCCATTAGAGATGGAGCTGATAGCGTTATTTGTGCTGGTACTTCTTTTGTCGTCAGACGCAAAGCACTACAAGCTGCTGGCGGTTTTGTCACAGATTCTTTGAGTGAAGATTACTTTACTGGAATTCGTTTATCGGCGCAGGGTTATCGATTAATTTATTTAGATGAAAAACTAAGTGCAGGTTTAGCAGCCGAAAACATCGCCGCTCATGCTACACAGCGGATCAGATGGGCGCAAGGGACGTTACAAGCATTTTTTATCGACGCAAACCCTTTAACTATCGAAGGATTGCGACCTTTACAAAGAATTGCACATTTAGAAGGATTATTGCATTGGTTCACTAGTATTTCCCGGGTTGGATTTTTAGTTATGCCACTTGCCTATTCATTTTTAGGAGTGATTCCACTCAGGGCAACGGCAACTGAATTATTATTTTTCTTTTTGCCTTACTATTTAGTTCAAATCTCAGTCTTTGCTTGGTTAAATCACCGCTCTCGCTCGGCTTTACTATCAGATATATACTCTTTGGTTTTATGTTTTCCCTTGGCTTTGACAGTAATTCAAGTCATGTTAAGACCGTTCGCCAAAGGATTTAAAGTTACTCCAAAAGGACAACAACGCGATCGCTTTTCATTTAATTGGAAACTAGCTTCACCTTTAATTATTTTGTTTGCGATCACAGCTATTAGTCTGTGGCGCAACTTAGGAATGTCTATGGCGAAAGCAGAATGGGCAACAACAGTACCATTAGAAATTGCTCAACAGATTCGAGGTATTGGTTTGGGTTGGCTGTGGAGTGGCTACAACTTAATTATGTTGGGTATTGCAATTTTAATTCTGCTCGACGCTCCCAAACCAGATGTTTACGATTGGTTTGCTCTCCGGCGAACAGTAAGGTGCAATATTCAAGGGGAAAATTATTGGGGAGTCACGACGATGATTTCTGAAGTTGGAGCGGAAATTGCTCTGACACAAAAAGCAGTTATTTCAGCCGAGGAAATGCAGCCACTCACGTTAGAAATTATGGAAGAAGGAGTAGAGTTAACTGGTCAAGTGATTCGGACTGGATTTCAAAATGAATTTCCTACAGTCAGGGTTATGTTTCAGCAACTCAGTCTCAGTCAACATCGCTGCTTAGTGGAAATGTTATTTTGTCGCCCCGGACAATGGAAGCGCCACAACACGCCAGGGGAATTCAAATCGATTTTACTGATTTTGAAAATTCTATTCCGACCGCGAATCATATTCGATCGCAATATAGATGTCAATGCGACCGCAGTGTCTCAAGGGTAAAAGAGTTATTGGTCATTCGTCATTCGTCATTTGTCGCGCACCACTCTCCACTGATAACTGATAACCGATAACTGAATAGCTACCATTTCAGAAAAGCCGCCTCAAGTCCTTGTTCGCGTCTAATCTTGCCATCTTTCTCAAACCAGGCTACCACTTGCTCTGCGGTTAAATCTTCCATCTTTACGCCGTAGTCTTCGGCTATATGTTTCAACAGCCGTAGCGATGAAACTGTCAGTCTGGTTAAAAACTTTTCTGGAGAAGAAAGCAAGGCTGCATCTACCTTGGCTGACTCTTCCGCCGAGAGAAATTGCATTGAAGGTTGCATGTTATTTGTCATTGGTCATTGGTCATTTGTACGGACGGGTTCACTCAAAAAATCAACTTCGACTACAATTTTTGGTATTTCCCGACAATTTTTGTACGAGCAGGTTTACCAAACAACTCTGGCTCCGACAAGGATTTCGGGTGAACCCGCCCCTACAGCTTTCCCCTTTCTCCCGTGCTTCGTACTAAATACCCACATCGGTGTTCGCCGTCAATAATCCAGTGGGTACGCTCAACTTGACAATCAGGTAAAACTGTGGCAAACATTTCCAATTCGTGTCCGCAGACTACAGGGAAGGATTCAGCAACGTTGGCAATGGCGCAATTATGTTCGGTAATGATAAATCCTCTAGCTGAATTCTCTTCGTTGACAAAATACCATTCTGCCATGTAACCTTCAGCTTTCCTCAATTCTACCAAGTTGGCGACTCGCTCTTGCAGCGAACCCTCGCCGACGCGATCGCGGTATTCTAGAGCTTTACGCTCCCATTGCATTCGTAAAATCGTCCCCATTTGTTCTCGCCCCACTGTTTGGGCGAGGGTATCGAGCAGGGAAACGGCAAATTGTCCGTGACTGTCTCCCCCTCCATCGTTAATAGTACGACGCAGGCGATCGCGCCCGCGATCGCTTAGTTTATATACGTGCTGCGGTCGCCCCATGCCCAGATGAACTGCTTGATATACAATGAGTTCCTCTGCTTCTAAATCCTTTAAATGGCGACGAATCGCTTGTGGACTGACATCAAGCTCTGTGGCTAGCTCCTGCGCCGTGGCTTGCCCCTGCTTCATTAAATATTGCAGAATGTCCTGCTTGGTCGAGGGCTGCTGCGTTGTCACCATTGTCATTCCAAAGTTTTCAGCTGAAAATTTTACTTTGACAACATACCTGTTGTTAATGTAGCGTAAAATGGAGACAGGTTAAACAACAAGCGTGTTGTTTTAGTTACGATTTTTACAATGAGGAAGGTGGGAAGGGGTTAGACCACCCGTCTTTCATCCTTAAAGAGCTACTTCGAGCATTTCAGCCCAACCGAGAGAACACTACCAATGAGTGCAACTGTCAAAACCATCGTCAACCAGCCTTACAAATACGGCTTTATTACCGACATCGAGGCAGATATTATTCCTCGCGGTCTGAGTGAAGACGTTATCCGCCTGATCTCTGCTAAGAAAGAAGAACCAGAGTTCATGTTGGAATTTCGTCTGAGAGCTTACCGTCAATGGCTGAAGATGACAGAACCTACTTGGCACAGTGTCCAGTATCCTCCCATCAACTATCAAGATATTATCTACTATTCCGCGCCGAAAAAGAAGCCCAAGCAACTGAATAGCTTGGAAGAAGTCGATCCCGCATTGCTGGAAACTTTTGAAAAGCTTGGTATTCCCATATCAGAACAGAAGCGTCTATCTAATGTCGCAGTAGATGCCATTTTTGACAGCGTTTCTGTAGCTACCACCTTCAAGGAAAAGTTAGCTAAAGAAGGTGTAATTTTCTGCTCGATTTCCGAAGCTTTACGGGAATATCCAGAGTTAGTTCAGAAATATCTGGGTAGTGTCGTGCCAACGGCAGATAATTACTTCGCGGCACTCAATTCCGCTGTATTCAGTGACGGTTCCTTCGTTTATATCCCCAAAAACACCAAATGCCCGATGGAACTGTCTACATACTTCCGTATTAATAGCGGCGATACAGGACAGTTCGAGCGGACTTTGATTGTAGCCGAGGAAGGGAGCTACGTTTCCTACCTAGAAGGCTGTACCGCACCGATGTACGACACTAATCAGCTACACGCGGCGGTGGTGGAACTTGTCGCTTTGGACAATGCTGAAATTAAATACTCTACCGTGCAAAACTGGTACGCTGGCGACGAGAAGGGTAAAGGCGGAATTTACAACTTCGTCACCAAGCGCGGTTTGTGCCAAGGAGTTAATTCTAAGATTTCTTGGACGCAGGTAGAAACGGGTTCGGCAATTACTTGGAAGTATCCTAGTTGCGTGTTAGTCGGCGATAACTCTGTCGGTGAGTTTTATTCTGTGGCGCTGACGAATAATATGCAGCAAGCCGATACAGGAACGAAGATGATCCATGTTGGTAAGAATACTCGCAGCACGATTATTTCCAAGGGAATTTCTGCCGGGAACTCTAGCAACAGCTACCGTGGTTTGGTGAAAGTTAACCCGAAAGCACAAGGAGCGCGGAATTATTCTCAATGCGATTCAATGTTAATTGGAGATAATGCGCGGGCGAATACATTCCCCTACATTCAGGTACAAAATAACACTGCCAAGATCGAGCATGAAGCTTCGACTTCTAAGATTGGCGAAGACCAATTATTCTACTTCGCGCAGCGGGGTATTTCTTCAGAAGATGCAATCTCGATGATGATTAGCGGTTTCTGTAAGGATGTGTTTAACCAGCTACCAATGGAATTTGCTGTAGAAGCCGATCGCCTGCTGAGTCTGAAACTGGAAGGTAGTGTGGGTTAATAAAATAGGGTGGGCAATGCTCACCCTCAATCAAGCAATTCGCAAGTGAATAGAGAGAGCGCAGAGGACGTAGAGAGTAATGATTATTGAAAATAGTGAAATTTTGCTGTCGGTGAAAGACCTGACAGCTGAAGTTGATGGGAATCCAATTTTAAAGGGAGTGAATTTAGAGGTTCGCGCTGGAGAAATCCATGCGATCATGGGACCGAATGGCTCTGGTAAAAGCACTTTTTCTAAAGCCTTAGCAGGACACCCAGCTTATGAGGTGACGGGTGGCGAAGCAATTTTTCAAGGTAAAGATTTGCTGGAGATGGAAGCGGAAGAACGAGCTAGAGCTGGAGTTTTTCTGGCATTTCAGTATCCCTTAGAAATTCCTGGCGTAAGTAATTTGGATTTCTTGCGAGTTGCCTATAATTCTCGCCGAAAAGAGCAAGGTTTAGAAGAATTGGATGCATTCGATTTTGACGATTTGATCCAAGAAAAATTGGATGTTGTCAAGATGGATGCGGCTTTCTTAAACCGCAGCGTGAATGAAGGGTTTTCTGGCGGCGAGAAGAAGCGGAACGAAATTTTGCAAATGGCACTGTTGGAACCAAAAATTGCAATTTTGGATGAAACAGATTCAGGATTAGATATTGACGCGCTGAAGATTGTTGCTAATGGCGTGAATCAATTAGCCAGCCCTGAAAATGCCACAATTCTAATTACTCACTATCAGAGATTGCTCAACTACATCGTCCCAGATTACGTCCATGTTATGGCTGGGGGACGGATTATTAAGAGTGGTGGTAAGGAGTTAGCACTGGAATTAGAGTCTCGGGGTTACGATTGGGTGTTGGAGCAAGCTGCGACTGAGGTAGGAGTGTAATGAATATTCAAGTTTCTCCGACAGTGACGAATGGCAGTCATGGTAGCGTGTCGGGTGGGGATAACTACCTGATAGAGTTGCTGCAACAGTGTCAAAAGGGTGTAGAAACATTACATGTAACGTCTCTACGGGAAATTCGCGATCGCGCTTCTTCCATTATCCGTCAATCTACTCTCCCTACTACCAAAATTGAAGAGTGGCGGTTTACCGATTTATCTGCTTTAAAACAGTTTAACTTTCAAGTGGCGGCTCCCACCGGATTACCAGCAGCACTGGTGACACCACTCACCTTCTCAGAAGCAGCAAATAGTCGTTTGATATTTATCAACGGGGTGTATACGCCAGAACATTCTGCAATCGGTGATTTACCGAAAGGTGTAGTAGTTAGCAATTTATCAGGATTACCAGCAGAATACCGCGATCGCGTTTACAACTACCTGGCAAAATCTGAGGCAGGACAAGACATATTTACCGCCCTGAATACGGCTGCAATTACGGATGTTGCTGTCGTCTGGATTCCTAAAAATGTTGTCGTAGAAGCTCCAATCCACTTGCTATTTATCGCTAATTCCTTCCGCACGCCGACGATTCAACAGCCGCGCTGCTTGGTAGTCGCGGAAACTGGTAGTAGCGTCACGCTGGTGGAAGACTACTTAAATCAATTTAATATTGAAGATCCTGAAGAAGGCGAAGCCGAAGTTAGAGAGACGGTATACTTTACCAACGCTGTTACGGAAATCTGGCTGGGAGAAAATGCCCAAGTTAGTCATACTAGAGTTGAACGGGAAAGCGTAGAAGCATTCCATATTGGTAAAACTGCGATTACTCAAGCACGGGATAGCCGTTACACCTGCAATGCAATTACTTTAGGGGCAAAACTGTCGCGCCACAATTTAGACATCTACCAGACAGGAGAACAGACAGAAACAATTCTCAACGGCTTAACTATAATAGCAGGGCAACAAACAGCCGATACCCATAGCGCGATCGCACTAAATTATCCTTATGGTATGAGTCGTCAACTCCATAAATGCATTGTCGCCGATAAAGCCCACACTGTATTTAATGGGAGAGTCTTTGTTGCTAAAGCCGCTCAACTTACGGATGCAGGACAACTGAACCGCAACTTACTCCTGTCTCCCAAAGCTAGAGTAGACACCAAGCCTCAACTGGAAATTATTGCCGATAACGTCAAGTGCAGTCACGGTGCTACTGTCAGCCAGTTGGAAGACGATGAGATTTTCTACCTGCAAAGTCGCGGAATTAACGCTGCTGACGCTCAAAATTTGTTAGTTAACGCCTTTGCTGCTGAGATTATTAACCAACTACCAATTCCCTCTTTACAACAAACTCTGCTCAAAGCTGTTACCCGCGAAGCTACAACATTAAATCTGGCTGATTGACCGAAAGTGAGGACGGGTTTACCAATATATTTGGTTACAAGTAGAGAACTCTGGTGAACCCGCCCCTACAACATTTGCGTTCTGTTCCTTCTCTCGACTTGAACCATGACTTTTACCCAAGCAAGAACCCTCGCCGATATCGTCCGCGCTGACTTCCCAATCCTGCATCAAGAAGTCAATGGCAAACCCTTGGTGTACCTCGACAACGCCGCCACCTCCCAAAAACCTTTACTCGTCCTCAACACCCTACGGGATTATTACGAGCAATATAACTCCAACGTTCATCGCGGCGTGCATACCCTAGCGGCTAAAGCAACCGAAGCTTACGAAGGGGCGCGGGATAAAGTAGCTGCGTTTGTCAATGCGGCGCAGCGAGAAGAAATTGTGTTTACCCGTAATGCTACCGAAGCAATTAACTTAGTCGCTTACAGTTGGGGTAATAGCAACATCCAACGGGGAGATGAAATCATCCTTTCCGTGATGGAACACCACAGCAACTTAGTACCTTGGCAACTCCTAGCCCAAAGAACGGGTGCAGTGTTGAAGTTTGTCGAACTGACTCCAGAGGAAGAATTTGACTTAGAACAATATAAGTCTTTAATTTCCGACAAAACCAAGCTTGTCGCCGTGGTTCACGTCTCTAATACATTAGGATGCATTAACCCAATACAAGAGATAATTGCGATCGCCCATCAACACGGTGCGAAAGTTTTGATCGATGCTTGCCAAAGCGTACCACATATGCCTGTTAACGTACAGCAAATGGACTGCGATTGGTTAGTAGCTTCCGGTCATAAAATGTGCGCTCCTACCGGAATTGGATTTTTGTATGGAAAACTAGAATTGTTGCGATCGATGCCACCGTTTTTAGGTGGTGGTGAAATGATCGCCGACGTGTATTTAGACCGTTCTACCTACGCCGATTTACCGCACAAATTTGAAGCAGGAACCCCAGCAATCGGAGAAGCGATCGCCCTCGGTGCAGCTGTAGACTATTTAGGGGCGATCGGCATGGATAAAATTTATGCTTACGAATCGGAATTGACGCAATATCTGTTCGAGCAACTGAGTCAAATTTCTGAAGTCCGCACCTATGGTCCATTACCTAAAGTAGCAGGTGTGGGTAGAGCTGCATTAGCTTCATTTACGGCTGGTGATGTTCACCCTCACGATTTATCTACTCTACTAGATCAAGCTGGGGTTGCTATTCGCGCCGGACACCACTGCACGCAGCCTTTACATCGTTACATCCACGCTCAGTCTACTGCACGGGCAAGTTTATCTTTTTACAATACCCGTGAAGAGATTGACATATTTATTGTTGCTTTGAAGGAAGCGGTAGAATTTTTTGGTAGTATCTTCGGTTAAGGTAAAAGGGTGGGCTTAGCTCACCCAATTGACTCTAAAGCCAGTGGATATGATTACTTCTTTAACTCCAGCAGAGTCTAGAGTAGTGCTACATAACATTAGCTGGGAAACCTTTGAAGCCTTACTCAAAGAAACAGGTGAAAACAGAGGTTCCCGCTTTGCTTATGACTGTGGCACGATGGAAATTATGACTCCACTTTTTGAACATGAAAGCTACAAAAGCAATTTATGTAATTTTATAATTGCCCTAGCTGAAGAACTCAACATTGAAGCTAGAAGCGCTGGTTCAACAACTCTAAAACGCCAAGTCGCTAATTGCGGTATAGAACCAGATAATTGTTATTATATTCAGAACGAGTCAGCAATTAGAGGCAAGCTCAAGTTAAATTTAGAAACCGATCCACCGCCTGACTTAGCAATTGAAATTGATATTACTAGTAGTTCTGTAAATAAACTTGGTATTTATTCTGCTTTAGGTGTTCCTGAACTTTGGAAATACGACGGAAAAGAATTAAAATTTTATCAACTAGAAGTAGAGGAATATAGAGAGCGTGATGTGAGTCTTGCTTTTCCTCTTATATCTGTTGAAGATATGAGTAATTTTATGCAACAGATTCCCATGCAGGGAGAAGTAGCTTTACTCAAATCTTTTCGAGCTTGGGTAAGGGATAAAGTTGTTTATTTGACCAATGAATAGCAAGTTTACTGAAGTATAGATTTCATGCGATCGCTTTATCTTCTATCCTAACTCAACTCCTCAATTAGGTTATGGATAGCATTCCATACTATACAACCGTGCATAACTCGTCTCAATTGTGGCTAATAAACTTTAGCGCTCCAGCAAGCGCACAAAATAGCTGCGAGGAATGCATTTATGAGAGAGCATACAAACGATTGGCAACTAGATAACTCAAAGGAAACGGGTAAGCGATCGCTCGTACAGAAATATTTACAAAATCCTTTTTCTGTTACTTGGTCAAAATTAGCTGCTTTGTTTTCTACAGAAGTTTCAACCAGCGAATCTGTTGAAGAAACAGAGCCAGACGATTCACCCTGCGATCGCAGCTTGTATCCTCGGTTTACAGATCGGGTCGATCCTTCACTTTACTACACGGTTTTTTTTCCTCACCAACGCTAGGGAGCAGTTATCAGTTATCAGTTATCAGTTGTCAGTTATCAGTGAAGAAAGGGTGTGGGTGTAGCGAGTTGTACGTGGTGCGTGACTAATTTCTCCCTTGTCCCCCTTGTCCCCCTCAGCTTCCTCAGCTCTCTTTCCTCTGTTCCTTTCTAAGTCAAATGCCTAAATACCATTTTAAGAATATCTGGCTGGCTAAAAGGCTTAGTTAAGTAACCTGAAGCACCGACAACTCTAGCTTTGACTCGGTTAATAATTCCTGTATTTGCCGTCACCATAATAATCGGCGTGTCTTTAAATAGAGAATGATTGCGGAGCAAACGACACAATTCATAGCCGTCAATTCCTGCCATATTTACATCTAATAAGATGAGATTTGGCTTGACTTTAATAATCTGCATTAAAGCTTTAACAGGATTATCAATTGTAAAAACTGAAAATAAGTCGTCTTCTAAAAACTTTTTCAGTTCCTGTAACATTGCTGGGCTATCGTCCACACAAACAATTTTATACTTATTTCTCGTAGCTGGAGCATCGGGAATAACAGTCGGTGGGGATGTGGGAGTCTCTATATGCGTGGGAGGAACTGGGGGTGTCGTCCGCGTAATCGGGAAGTTAACTGGTGGTTGAGAGCTATGCTTGACTGGCTCTGAGTTTGGCTGCGGAGACTGTGTGGGGAGAGATTCTTGCTTTGTCGTAGGGAACTGCGTCTCTTTGACTGGTTCGCGCTCGAAAGCTTTTGGAGTTGCAGCCAGCCGGCGATCGCTAATGTGGCGATCGCGGATATCATCTAACGGTAAGGGGACTTTTTCCGGTATGACAATTGGTGTTGTTGATGGCGATGCAGTCTGTTCAAAGGTTCTTGGTAATTGGTCAAATGGTGCATAGGGGTCTTGCAACAAAATTGTTCCTGCTGCAATATACTGGTGTAGGTTTTGCGCCAATTCAAGTTCGTCTTGATTTAATAGAATTGCCAGATGACGAAAACTGAAACCTTTGAGAATCGTACTAAACTTTTGCTGAATTTCCTGGGGAATTTGCTGTTCTAATTTGTGACGGTTAGAAAAATAAAGCCGCTGGTAGGGTGAGAAAATTTCTGGTGCTAGAGCTTGCCACTTTTGCAGGCGCTTTTGACATAGATCGACAATCGGTTGTAGTTCGAGCCGACAAAAAACTTGCTCTAAGTTTGAGTTGCTGCTAAAGTCGTACTGCCCCGATTTAACTAATAAAAACGACTCGATCGTTTCTCCAACCAATTCTGCAACTAATTCTGCTGCTTGTTCGGCATTTAAATATTGATGGTTAACTAACCAACCAATTGCTTGATATTCGGGATTAGTATCTGACCGCTGTTCTGCTTCAGTTTCAAAAATCAAACTTAATTGCGCTCTAGTTTCACTTGTCAGCGTCGGGACTTTATAACTGAGGCGATGCAAATGACAGTCGAGGCGATCGAAGGCAGCAATTGAATGGGAAGCATAAGTAATCTTTCCCTCTTCAAGATAGACCGACCATGTAACAGCACCGCTAGTCACCTTTAACAAGGCACTATCATAACAACTAGACAAGTGCGCCAATAAACTCAGCGGACTTAACTTCTGAAAGGTTCCACAGCTAGCCATTTAGCACTTAAACCTTTTTCCAAGCGAGCGAATACTTTAACTGACAATGCCTATTTAGCAAAGCCTTAATTTCGAGCAATTTGAGTGTTTCTGTCTGAATCAATTGAGGTAAGAGGATTGAGATAACCTAGTTAAGTTTATTAAAATATTGTAAGCTGTATCTGCTCTTACACCGCTAGAACCCCTGCAAATCATAAAAAATTGACGAAAGGCTAACAGTTTCTATTGACTATAGCGCAATCTATAAAAATTAACCATCCAGTTTACAGTTTTTAGCTATTGGCGTATGACAAAGGATTTGGACATATAGAAAAACAATCTGTGGGAAAGTTAAGTAATTTGTCGCCTTGGTCTTGTATGCGTAGTTAACTGCAATGATTGTCTGAATTTGCTCCTGATTTTTCCCTAGTGAAATGAATGTGAGTAAAATACCGGACTGACGCAGCTGAAACTACAGAGATAAAAGAACTAGTAAAGTCAAAGCTGAACTATCATAGATAAATTGTTGTCAATGCCAGCAGCCCATCTACTCAGTCCACTAGTGAGTAAAAGCTACCACATATGTCAAGTAGCTAAGTCTCCCACCTAAATTGTTAAGTATGTCTGACCAATTAAGACTTGATGAAGCGGTAGAGTTTGCTGAAAATCCAGAACCTCGCTGTCCTTGCGTATTACTTCTAGATACTTCGGGTTCGATGCAAGGAGCAGCAATAGATGCTTTAAATGAAGGGCTGCGGGCATTGCAAACAGATTTATTACAAAACTCTCTCGCTTCCCGACGTGTTGAGGTGGCACTCGTGGTTTTTGATAGTGATGTCAGAGTTATACAGGATTTTGTCACTCCCGACCAACTCGATCTACCAGAGCTGACAGCGCAAGGCTTAACCTGTATGGGAACTGGAATTCATCGCGCCCTAGACATGATCCAGTCTCGCAAAGCTACATACCGCGCTCACGGGGTAGCTTATTATCGTCCCTGGATATTTTTAATTACAGATGGAGAACCCCAAGGAGAATCAGAGCAATTAATCGAGCAGGCAAGGCAGCGAATTGAGACAGATGAAGTTAACAAGCATGTAGCTTTTTTCTCTGTAGGTGTAGAAAATGCTAATCTGGAGCGGCTCAAGTACATATCTGTCCGCACTCCACTCAGACTTCAAGGGCTGAGGTTTACGGAAATGTTTCTCTGGTTGTCTGCTAGCATCACAGCCGTTTCCCATTCTCGTCTCGACGAACAAGTAGCATTACCACCTGTGGGGTGGGGAGCAACTTAAACAGTGACCAGTTATCAGTTATCAGTTATCAGTGACCGACCAATTACCCATTACCCATTACCCATTACCAACAACTCCTGAGTACATAATGAAAGTGTAAAGAGATGAATGAGTAAATTGACGGAACCCTACACATTACCGTATACAAAAGGAGGATTTGTCGAGCGATGCGATCGCTCTGATTGTCCGTTCACCTAAGATAGGCTAGGAATCAGTAAGGAATCACGATGAATGCGTAACGATGCCCACGATGAGCTATATACAACAGGACAGTTAGATGCTCCTGCTGGAATCCGGCAATGGCGAGTCGCATCCGCCTCAGTTCGAGGTACGAGCCACGAAAAGGTCGGACAGCTTTGTCAAGATGCTCATCATTGGGAAAAGTTGCCCACGGGGGTTTTGGTAGCAGCAGTAGCTGACGGGGCAGGAAGTGCAGCTTTAGGCAAAGTCGGGGCAATTGTCGCCGCGCAAACGGCGGTAGAGACGATTTGTGCTGAAGGCTCTAGACTGCATTTGGTTGACGACGAGCAGGGATGGCAGCGAATTCTGACTCAAGCTCTGGCAGCAGCAAAGACAGCAGTAGAAGCAGAAGCAGCCGTCTGTGGCAAGCAGGCGCGGGAGTTAGCGACGACGTTGATTTTAGCAGTTGCTACCCCAGAATTAGTTGCAGCGGTGCAGGTAGGTGATGGCTTGGCAGTAGCGAGCGATCGCGACGGTCAGATTTTTGCTCTGACTGCCGCTCAAAAAGGAGAATATATCAATGAAACAACTTTTCTAGTTTCCCCCCAAGCCTTGGAGACAGTCCAAGTCAACGTTTGGCGGGGAACGACGACACATATTGCCGTGTTTTCAGATGGGTTGCAGATGCTAGCTGTGAACATGGGCGATGGTTCACCCTACAAACCATTTTTTTCTCCCCTGTTTCAATTTATGGCAGGTGTGGAGGATGAGAGTGAAGCTAAAGAACAACTGGCGGCGTTTTTGCGATCGCCAAGAATTACGGAACGGACGGATGACGACTTGACTTTACTATTGGCGACGCTTGTGAGTTAATTTTGCCATGCGGTTGCAACGAAGCTCCAACAACCAAATTATCACGTTGGACCCCAACTCTAGTCTCGGACATGGGGGAGAAGCCCGTGTCTTTACTGTACCGCAGAACGAGGCACTAGTAGCAAAGGTTTATCACAAGCCTAGAGAGATTCAGGCATCTAAGCTCACAGCAATGCTTGCTAACCCGCCAGATAACCCTATGGCGGGGCAGGGACATATTTCGATCGCTTGGCCTGAAGAGTTGCTGAGGTCAACTGATGGCAGCAATCGGGTCGTCGGCTTTCTGATGCCGCGAGTCAAAGGGATGCACTCCCTACTCGATTTTTACAATCCCAAAACGCGACGGCAAAAATGCCCGTTCTTTAACTACCTCTATCTCCATCGAACTGCCCGTAATATTGCCGCTGCCATGGGAGCGCTGCACGCACGCGGGTATTGCGTTGGAGATGTGAACGAATCTAACATCTTAGTCAGCGATACGGCTCTCGTCACCCTCGTAGATACGGATTCGTTTCAAGTCCGCGACCTACAAACAGCAGCTATTTATCGCTGCGGTGTCGGCAAGCCAGAATTTACGCCGCCAGAACTGCAAGGAAAGAATTTCGGACAGATCGATCGCGCCCCAGAACACGACTTATTTGGGCTAGCAGTCCTGATCTTCCAACTGCTAATGGAAGGGACTCATCCTTTTTCAGGAATTTATCAAGGTAGTGGCGACCCCCCACCCTATGCAGCACGGATAGCGGCAGGACATTTCACCTATGGCAGCAAGCCAGTACCGTACAAGCCTACGCCGATTGCACCAAACTGGGAGATTTTACACCCTAGTTTGAGGCAGTTATTTGTCAAGTGTTTTGATGCAGGTCATTCTCAACCCAATCTCCGTCCCAACGCCCAAACCTGGCAAGCTGCCCTCAAAGAAGCAGAAAACGCTTTGACAACCTGTAGCGCCAACAATCAGCATCGCTACAGCGATCACCTGCAAAGCTGTCCTTGGTGCGAGCGGGCAGTAAAATTAGGCGGGCGCGACCCGTTTCCGTCCTTGGAGGCAGTCAGACAGAAAAAACACCTCCAACCTTTGCCACCTAAGCGTACTCCTCCTGTATATCGACAGTATCGAGCGCTCGATCGCTCCGCCGCTTATTATTCATCTGCCACGCTCAGCAAACACGCACCACTATTTTTAACACTGCCAAGAAGTAGAAGGCTGAGCCGCAGAAAGTTCAACCTGATGATGATGGGTACGTTTAGTCTAGGAGCTGTGAGCTTGATCCTGTTGATGCAGGTGTTAAGTGACGTGCAACTGCCCTTTGACAGCCGTTTTAGCGTTACCTCCATCCCCGAACCACCAAGTGACGGTAAAGTGGCAGCAAAAAGCGGCAATAATTTTGTTGCCTACTACAAGCAGGGCGATGCTTATTACAAAGTAGGAGACTATGAAGGGGCAATTGATAATTACGATCGCGCCATCAAGCTCAATCCCAAGGATGCTCAAGTCTATTTAAACCGAGGTAACGCCCTCTACGAAGTTGCCCAGCATAGCGGCGACCCCGACCGTACCTATCGCCGAGCGATTGAAGACTTCAATCGTACTCTGGGACTCAAACCCAACCAAGCCGAAGCCTATCTCAGTCGCGGCATGGTACGTTATGAAATTGCTCAGTATAGTAAAAATCCCGAAAAAGAATATCAGCAAGCAATTCAAGATTTCGATCGCTCTTTGCGGCTCAATCCCCGTGCTGCCAAAGCACTGGTCAAACGCGGCATCGTTCACTACAAACTGGCGCAGTATAAAGGGGACTTGAGTACGGGCTACAAAGCCGCAATTGGAGATTTTAACCGAGCGCTCAGTATCGACTCCCAAGAAGCAGAAGCCTATCTCAAGCGGGGAATTGTTCGCTACGAGCTAGCTCAATATAGCGGACAGAGCGATCGCGAAGCAGTAGAAGATTTACAAACAGCCGCTAAACTGTTTCTCAAACAAGGCAATATCGAAGAATATCAACTCGCTATAGGTAACATCTGCGTTGCTCTTGACAAGAATTGCGATTCCTTCCTGAGAAACCCAGAAAAGTTTATTCTTTCTACCCCGCAATCTCTCCCTGGAGAGGGAAAGCCTAAATGAGGAGTGAGGAGCGAGGAGTGAGGGAAAGAGAGTGGTGCGTGGTGTGGGAAGTGTGGGAGGACACTCAAAGAATTTTCGAGAGCGCTCTCCCCCATCTTCCCCCTCTCCCTTGTCTTCCTTGTCCCCTCACTCCTCACTCCTCACTTCTTGCTCCTAGTTCAGCGTTGCTGACCAGAGCTAATCGATCGCTGAATCTGGGCTAAGGCGCGGTTGTAGTTTAGAATCGCATTGACTCTATCGCCTTCCGCTTGAGTTAAGTCATCCTCAGCATCAATTACTTCTGTTTGCGTCCCTACACCTGCTTGAAATCTGAGGCGTGCCAATCGCAGCGCTTCCCGAGATTGTTCTAAAGCAACAGAAGTTGTTTGAATGTTTTCCAAATTAGACTGCAACTGAGAGAAAGCTTGTTCTACTTCAAAGCGAATTTGGTTACGCTGTCCGGCAAAATTGGTTTCAGCGATCGCGATATCTGCCTCTTCCTGCCTAGCTCTTGCTCTTGCCTCTCCACCGTCAAATAAACTTAAGTTTAAGTTTCCTCCTAAAGAGTAGCCATCTTGAAAGTTTGTGCCATCGTCAAAGGTATCGTTCAGGTTATATTGAGCAGCAAGACTGATTTGCGGTCCTAATTGAGCTAAGGCAGCACGTCGTTGTTGTTCGTTGATGTTACGCTGTGCTAACTGCTGTTCTAGTTCGGCACGATTTCTAAAAGCCAGTACGATACTGTCTTCTAAGGAAAAGTTCCACTGTCCAGCAACTGCTACCGGATCGGCAGCCGTAACCACGATGGAGTCGTTTAAATTAATTCGCGTTGCAATTTGACGGCGGGCAATTCGTTGCTGGCTTAAGGCATCGGTTAATCTTTGGGTAGCCTGCGCTAACTGTACTTGAGCTTGGAGGACGGCAAAGCGAGTTCCTACCCCAGCTTGTTCTAGGGCTTGGGCATCGCGTAAACTTGCCTGAGCATTGTTGACAGAAGATCGCTGAATCCTCACGTTCTCATCAGCTCGTTGCAATTCGTAATAGTCATTGGCAACGTTGAGGCGCAGTTCTTCTTGCGTCCGTTCTAAATCTAACTGATTAAAACGCAACTGTTCTTCAGCAGCGCGAATGTTAGCAGGACGTAAACCAGAAGTGAATAAATCGTAGCTTAGCGATAGATTACCAGTCACTCGGGTATTATTGGTATCAGTTTGACTGCCAGTTAATTGCTGGAGAAACGATGGTTCCGGTTCTTCGCTAAAAATATTGTTGCCTGTATTAGTTACACCCGCACCCAGATTCAAGCGTGGATATTCTGCTGCTAAAGCCTGTCGCAGTTGTGCTTGACTCCGTTGTACGTTCAGCCTTGCTTCTCGCAGTTGCGTGCTGTTACGCTGTGCTAGGTCTAACGCCTGCTGGAAAGTAATTGGTTGAGCGCCTACAACCTGTACTTCTTCTGGTTTTGTGGGAAATCGCAATGGATTGGGATTGGGATTGAGATAACTAGGTATTTGAGCCTTGCGATCGTTTAACTGAGAATTAGCAGGCGGCTGGGCTGGTTTAGGTTTGGTTGTTGGTTGTTGGCTGACAGTTGTTGGTAATTGGTGGTTGACGGTTGATGGTTGACGGTTGCTGCTTTTAGTCTCCTTTGCTCTCAACTTCTGACTCTCGTACGGGCGGGTTTCCAAACCCGCCCCTACCGACTCCCGACTCTCGTACGGGCGGGTTTGGAAACCCGCTCCTACCGACTCTCGACTCCCAATTTCCTGTTTTGACAAGAGAACCGAGGCTTGGGAGTGACGAAACGAGCTTTTTGCTTGCAGGTAACCTTGTTTGGTAGCTTTAATTGACTGAGTTTTACTAGGTTCAGATTTCATCGCGATCGCACTATCAACAGATGGAGTTTCGCTCGCGATCGCTGGTGCTGGTTCAATCTTAATTAGCTCAGTTGCTAAGAGTGCTACAGCTAGACTCGAACAGAAGTTACGCACTAGAAATAAATGCTGTTGTTTCACCGCACTTCCTCACACGAAAATTTCAGATACCGAAAGCGACAATGACTCAATCGGTCGCTCCGTAAAAATCATAAATAAAAAATCAGAGCGTAAATATTAAGCTACTATTTGGGGCGCGATCGCCTGTACTCAGATCCGCGAACGAGGGTCGCAGTCGGATCGATACTGGCAAGCCCAGTATCGAGCAAACCAGAGCATTCTACTATATAGTTCGGCATACACCAAAAGGCTTAGCACGCATCAACAGATATTGTGACATGAAACCACAAATTCAGTTGACAGTTATTAGGGAGCAGAGAGTAGGGAGCAGGGGAGCAGTGACCAGTGACCAGTGACCAGTGACCAGTGACCAGTGACCAATTACCAACAAGTAATTTCAAAGAAATACTTAAGAAATTTTCTTTCTCTTTACAATAAGTATTTTGGATTACATAATTAATGAACCCGATCGTGTCAAAAATTCCTCATCTAGAGATCGCGCTGAATTTAGCGATCCGCAAGCCGATAGTTAGCCTTTAATGGAGGAATGATGGGAATTGTAGATTTTTCTCCCTACATGCCGAAACCACGTCTCATCGAGCCTTCTAATCAGAATTAACTTATATGCACACCGTAATAGTACGGGTTCGTTGCTGTTTGTCCCGCAACTGAAATCGGTACTTTCACTGTGGAGGAGCCTGCTGAAGCAGCCTAAAGCGAACTCGATCGCGCCACTGTTGCCACTCAAACTGCTAAAGTTGATGCCGAGCGCGCCTAGGGGTTGTTAGAGGCTGGGAGTGTTTCTTCAGCTACAGCCGAAAAAGATTTTCTCCGCTACGAACAAGCGCAAGCTGAGGAAAAAAAAGCGCAGGCGCTTATAGCTTAAGCACAACAGCGATTTAGAGCTGCTCAAGCCGGATTGCAAATTGACGGTTGCCGCACTTTGAGCTACGTGAGTTCGACGGCTCAAAAAATAGTAGGAGGTAGAGCTGGCAAGCCATGAGGATGGATATCTAAAGACGGC